>CAIYTL010000069.1 GCA_903929105.1 uncultured Micrococcales bacterium
GTTTTCAGCTTGGCGATAACGATTCGCGCATTTTGGCTTGTGCTTTCAACTTGGCCGGCGAGGGCTTTGATGTAACCGTGGTTTCAAAAGACTTGCCAATGCGCGTCAAGGCCGCGGCTTTGGGAATGCTCGCCGAAGAATATCTAAATGAACTTGCGCTTGACTCTGGCTGGACAGGCTTGGCTGAGTTGCCTCTGAACGCCAGCGAGATGAGCGACCTTTATGACAACGAAACTATTGAGCACGCCGCCGCTTCGCAGCACCCGGTGAACACTTCGCTGGTGATTACAAGCGAGCGCGGTTCGGCACTTGGTCGAGTCACCAGCAACAAGCACATTCAGCTGGTTCGTGGTGATCGCGATGTCTTTGGTCTTCACGGTCGTTCGGCCGAACAGCGACTTGCCATCGATCTGCTGTTAGACAGCGATGTTGGAATCATTTCTCTCGGCGGCAAGGCGGGCACAGGCAAGTCAGCGTTGGCGCTTTGTGCCGGTCTAGAGGCTGTGCTTGAACGTCGTCAGCACAAAAAGATCATGGTTTTTCGCCCAATCTTTGCGGTTGGCGGCCAAGAGCTTGGTTACCTGCCCGGCTCAGAGACCGAAAAAATGAACCCATGGGGTCAAGCCATTTTTGACACTTTGAGCTCGGTGGTTTCTAAAGAGGTTATTGAGCACATCACCGACCGCGGCTTGCTTGAGGTTTTGCCGCTGACTCACATTCGTGGCCGCTCACTGCACGATGCTTTCGTGATTGTTGACGAAGCTCAGTCGCTCGAACGCAACGTGCTGCTCACGGTGCTTTCTCGAATCGGCCAGAACTCGCGCGTGGTTTTGACTCACGACGTTGCTCAGCGCGATAACCTGCGCGTTGGTCGCCACGATGGCATCGCCTCGGTTATCGAAGCGCTCAAGGGCAACTCACTGTTTGGTCACATCACTTTGACTCGCAGCGAGCGTTCCGCTATTGCAGCGCTGGTAACCAACCTGCTCGACAGTTAAGGTGCTGCAGGCCCGCCTGTGCACAACTGGTGAGGCTGTCGCCTTGCCGGCACTAGCCTGCAGGCATGAAACTTATTGACTCTGTTGCCGTTGGCTTTGCAATTCTGCCAATTGCCTACCTGTTTGCCGTGGCTTGGCCGCTGGCACGCACCGATCTGCGCGAGCGCCGATTGCCCAATAAGCTCACCTTGCCCGGTCTGGGTGTGGCGCTAGTTGCCCAAACCGTCGCAAGTTGTTTGGTGGGTTTTTCGAATCAAATCGGCGCACTGGTCGTTGCGGTCATCGTGTTTGGGCTGAGTCTGGCAGCCCACGTTTGGTGGAGCCTGGGGATGGGCGACGTGAAGCTGCTGTCTTTGATGAGCCTGAGTCTGGCTTGGTTTAGCCCGTGGTCGCCACTGCTGGCCCTGTTAGTGGGCTTAGCAGCGGCGGTGATAGCAGTTGCCTTGGGGCTAATCGCTGGGCGCACCAAGTTGAACTCAAGTTTGCCGTTAGGCCCCTACTTGCTCGCAGGGTTTGTTGTGGCTAGTGTTCTGCTGCTTTATAGCCCTGGCGAGGTCATCGACAGCACGTCAAGCGCTTTGTCGAGCTGGGCCAAAGTTAGCTTCACATCGTCGACATAACCGAGCTCGATGGTTGCCTCGCGCACGGTTAGACCTTTGGCCACCGAGTGCTTGGCGATCTTTGCGGCGGCTTCGTATCCGATGTATTTGTTTAGCGGCGTCACAATGCTTGGGCTTGATTCGGCCAGGGCGCGAGCACGCTCAACGTTGGCCTCAAGGCCTTCAACAGTCTTGTCGGCCAAAAGGCGCATCGAGTTGCTGAGCAGACGAATCGACTCGAGCAGGGCGTTGCCCATTACTGGAATAGCCACGTTTAACTCGAAGTTGCCTGAGGCGCCAGCCCATGCAACGGTCGCGTCGTTGCCGATCACGCGCGCGCAGACCATCATCACGGCTTCTGGAATCACCGGGTTGACCTTGCCCGGCATGATTGATGAGCCCGGCTGTAGGTCAGGAATATGAAGCTCGGCGATGCCTGCGTTAGGGCCTGAGCCCATCCAGCGCAGGTCGTTGTTGATCTTGGTGAGGCTAACGGCCAAAACGCGAAGTGCGCCTGACGCTTCAACGAGTGCATCGCGCGCACCCTGAGCTTCGAAGTGGTTTCGAGCCTCGGTGATTGGCAGGCCGGTTTCAGCCGCTAATAGGGCAATAACCTGCTGAGGGAATCCCTTTGGTGTGTTGATGCCGGTGCCGACTGCGGTGCCGCCTAGAGGCACTTCGGCCACGCGGCCGATGGTGGTCTGAACGCGTTCAATGGCATAGCGAATTTGCGCGGCGTATCCGCCAAATTCTTGGCCCAAGGTAACCGGGGTTGCGTCCATCAAGTGGGTGCGCCCAGCTTTGACAACGGTTGCCCAAAGTGCAGCTTTGGCTTCGAGCTTGACAGCTAGGTAATCAAGTGCTGGCACGAGGTCGTGAATCAGCGCTGAGGTCACAGCAACGTGAACGCTGGTCGGAAAAACGTCGTTTGACGACTGTGAAGCGTTAACGTGGTCATTCGGGTGCACTGCCGAACCGAGGCGGGCGCTGGCTAATGTTGCGAGCACCTCGTTCATGTTCATGTTCGATGAGGTGCCTGAGCCGGTCTGAAAAATGTCGACCGGAAACTCGCCGTCGTGCTTGCCTGCAACCACCGCGTCGGCGCTTTCAGCAATTGACTTGGCGATTTCGGCTGTCAAAACGCCGAGTGAAGCGTTGGCCAGGGCGGCGGCTTTTTTGATCTGCGCTAGAGCCGCAATGTGGGCGCGCTCAAGGGTGGTGCCCGAAATCGGAAAATTCTCGACTGCGCGCTGAGTTTGCGCGGCATACAGTGCGTCTTTTGGCACGCGAACTTCGCCCATGGTGTCGTGTTCGATGCGATATTCCATTTGTGTTGCCTCTCGATTATTTCTTGTAAATCTTATGACGAGTGTGCAGTTATGCTGAACACTTTTGGTGTTTCAAGTCTTGTTAAATATTGCCGTGAATTACAAACGGATGAACTTCGCCCACGTCAAGCCGGTAGTTCGCACCGACCACGGCCAAGCGGCCATCGGCCACCGCCTCAGCGATGAGTGAGCTGCGGCTCAAGATTTCGTCAACCGTAGCAATCACATGCAACTCGGTGATGTCATCGATTTCAGTAACACCTTCGGCGTGAGCAGCTTCAACCGTTGGAATAATCTTTTTCACCAGGCTTGCGATGAACTCACCTTGAGCGGGCAAGTGCCCTTCGGCCGAGTCGATAGTTGCGCGAATCGCACCGCAGTTGTCATGGCCGAGCACCAAAATCAGTGGCACTTTCAAAACTTCGACGCTGAACTCAAGCGAGCCCAAAATAGTTTCGGCAATCACTTGACCAGCGTTGCGCACCACAAAAAGGTCGCCCAAGCCAACGTCAAAGATGATCTCGGCTGAAAGCCGTGAATCGGCGCAACCAAAAAGTGTTGCAAA
>CAIYTL010000070.1 GCA_903929105.1 uncultured Micrococcales bacterium
GCTAGATGACCTTGACCTCGAGAACATCGAGCTAGACGTTGACGCCGAAGACCTGACCGAGGCAAAACTTGATTTTCTAAAAGCCAATTTCGCCCAGTCAGAATGGGTTAACCAAACACCGGTTGCTGTCGAAATCGAAGTTCAGCTCACCCACGGCATCAATACTTTTATTTGCAAACTCGATGCCGTGTTTGAAACCGAAACCGGCGTAGAAATTGTCGACTGGAAGACCGGCAAGCCGCCCAAAGACGAAGCTGAACTCGAAGAGCGAAGCATGCAGTTGGCGCTTTACAAAATGGCATATTCGAGCTATTCCAAAACCAAGCCAGGCGCTAAAGCTATAGAACCTAGTGATATTTCGGTCGCCTTTTATTACGTCGCCGATAACAAGGTAATTCGCCCGGCGAGCGTGCTAAATGAGGCAGAAATTTTCGAGATGTTTGACACCACAGTTGTGAAGCCAGCGCTAAAAACGCTTTAGTCGGCCAAGCGAGCGACTAAAAAAGCTCGTCTTTGGCGTCGCCCTCTTCTGGCGCATCGCTCAAAAAAGCCGGCAGCGCGATCGGCGCAGTTTCAACGTCATCAAAGTTGACCGTGCCAGTGTCAGAAGCTGTGGCAACGAAAGGTGCCGGTTCGTCGTTTGCTGTCGCACCAGCAAAATCTACCGCCGGGGCGTCAAAGTTATATGACGAATAAATTGGCTCACGTGGTTCAGCGAACTCGTCAGATTTCACATCGGTGACAGGCGCGGCCAAAGTCTCGACAACAGTCGGCGCGAATCCGGTTGGGGTTAGGCGCAAAGCGGTGCCCGCCTCGACCTGCGCGGCCAAAATCTCAAGTTCACCCAAAGCTTCATTGACGTTAGCTTCGTTGTTGGCGTTCAGCTCTGATACCAGCCAGCTAGCCCAAGCCAACTCGCTATAAAGTGCCGCACGCTGACGAATGTTTTCATCTGCGCCTGGTCTCGCCTCTTGATAGGCAAGCAACAGGTTATAAATCAGATCTTCGTGCGCACGGGTCATCAACCAACCAAAGTCGCGCGCTGGGTCGCCGATCTGAAAGTCAGTCCAGTCAACGATCGCAGAAATCTCGCCGTCTAACTCAAGAACCGAGTCATCTGTCAGCATGCCGTTGATAACCGTCGGCATGAACCTAAATAGGTTCTCATTGCCGAGTGCGTCCTCCCAGCGATTTAGCAAAACCGAAGGAATTTTTCCAGTTTCCATAGCTCGGTCAAGTTCGGCAGCGCAACTGCGCAAAATTTGACTTGCGGTGTATTCCGGCGCGTCGATGTCTTGAGCAACCGAAAGCGGCAAGTTGTGAATGGCAGCTAGCGCTTTTGCTGTTGAAGCAACGAGTGAGTCATCAGATGAGATTTCGGCAACATCGAAATGCTCGCCATAAAGATATGTGAGCACTCGGGCTGTCTCGCCTTCGCGAGTTGTTGTCGAGGCAATCTGGCTGGTGACAGCAAAAGGCAAGCTGCCTGCCTTGGTCAAAGCTTTGGCGGCACGAAGCTCGGCATCTTGGTTTGTTGCTGCCGTTGGGGTGTGGGCAATCTTCACCAGGTAGTGTTTTCCGTCTGCTGCGGTGAGCAGTGCAGTATCAAAATCTGGCGAGAGTGAAGCGTCGACTTTTTGAACTTTCACGAAGTTCAAACTCGGTGCTGCGGCTTTTGCCAAGGCAGCTAAAATTAATGGAGATTTACCCATACAAATCAGGTTAGACAGCACCAGCTAAACAGCTTGGCATCGCCACGCTAAATCGCAATATGTTGCTGAGCAATCAGGTTTAGATTTTCAAAGCAAAGAGGCCAAAAATGCAAGACGTGTTGAACCTGCCGGTGGCCACGACTGCGCTGGATCGCGACTATTTGATGCGCGATAACGCCGAACTTTTTGACATTCTGTGGCAAAACCCTTTGACTCGTGTTTTAGTTTTGCACGAGGGCAAAACCCTGTTACGCGAGGGCAATGGCTCAGCAAACGGTGTTGCCGGCGGCAACGGAATCGCAGGGGCGAACCCTGAGCTTAGATTGCTCACCGTTGAAGAAGTCACCTCAGCTCAGTTGCGGGTCTACCTTGGCAAAACGCTTCAAGCTTCAACCAACGAACCTGAGCAAACGCCGGTTGTTCTGGCCTTGGTCAGCGCCAATAGCGCTCAACTTGTTGAACCAGATGGCGCCAGGTGGCACAAGCTAAGTCGTTCTGGCACGGGTCTTTCTGACCGTGATTCCGAAATTTATGTGCAGGCGCTGGCTCTTGCCAACTGGCACGCGAGTCACGTTTATTGCCCTAAGTGCGGCGCCCCAACTTCGATCACTAGGGGCGGATGGGCTCGCACCTGTTTCGGCGAAAACTATGAGGTTTTTCCGCGCACTGACCCGGCCATCATCGTTAGCGTCACCGATGAGCAAGATCGCATTTTGCTCGGCTCTCAGGCGGCCTGGGGTGCGAATCGTTGGTCGGTGCTTGCCGGTTATGTCGAGCCGGGGGAGTCTTTGAACCACGCAGTTGTGCGCGAAGTTTTTGAAGAAGCTGGCATCAAGGTTTCATCGCCTAAATTTCTTGGCAGCCAAGCTTGGCCGTATCCACACTCTTTGATGGTCGGCTTCACCGCAAAGGTTGACCCAGAGCATGCGCACCTTGTGGCAACCCCTGACGGCCAAGAGATCGTAAAGCTGCGCTGGTTCAGCCGCCAAGACTTTATTGCCGAGGCCGAAAATTTGCTTTTGCCGGGCAAGTCGAGCATTTCTAGAGCGCTAATCGAGCACTGGTTCGGCGGCCCGCTGCCCACCGGCGAAGCTTGGTGATTGGCTTTGCCCAATAGTGAAGAGAACCGCGACGAACTGCTCGATGTTTTAGACGAGCAGCAGCGTGAAGCTGCCGAAGCATTGCTCGGGCCTGTCGTTATTTTGGCGGGTGCCGGCACCGGCAAGACGCGCACCATCACTCATCGAATCGCCTACGGAATCGCCAGAGGTATTTTTGCGGCTAACCGCGTTTTGGCTTTGACCTACACCAACCGCGCAGCCGGCGAACTGCGCCTTAGGCTTCGCCAGCTTGGCGTTGGCCCGGTTGCCGTGAAGACTTTTCACTCGGCCGCTTTGGGGCAGCTTGAATATTTTTGGCCGCAGTTTGCCGGCGTGCCAGCGCCAATGATTTTGGGAGCCAAGGCTGCCATGCTGAGTTCAGTTGCCGGCCAAAACCGCATCGAGTTAGATGCCCCCGCTATTCGCGACTTGGCCTCTGAAATCGAGTGGCGCAAACTGTCGATGTTGAGCATCGAAAAATATGAGCAACTCACAACCAGGCCTAAAGTCGCTGGTTTGTCGCACAAAACTAATGTGCAACTTCAGCGGGCATATGAAGAGGCCAAAATCAAGGCGCAAAAAATCGATTTTGAAGATGTTTTGATTTTGACTTTGGGAATGCTTCGCGCTGAGCCACGAGCACTCGCCCACGTGCAACAGCAATATCGGTTTTTTACCGTGGATGAATATCAAGACGTTTCACCGTTGCAGCACGCTTTGTTAGACCTGTGGCTCGGCGACCGCTCTGACCTTTGCGTGGTGGGCGACCCGAATCAAACGATTTATTCTTTCACAGGCGCTACCAGCGAATTTTTGAAGAACTTCACCAGCCGTTTCGAAGATGCTACAAAAGTTCAATTGACTCGAAATTATCGCTCTAGCGGGCAGATTGTAGATTTCGCCAACTTGCTAACTGAGGGCAGCGAGCCTTTAGAGTCTCAAGGTTTTGAGGGCACGCGACCGCGGGTGTTGACGTTCGCCTCTGACGCTGAAGAAGCAGAGTCGATCGCTGAATCGGTCAAAGCAAAGCTGCAATCTGGTGTGCCGGCGCACGACATCGCGTTGCTCTATCGAATCAACGGGCAATCTCAGGTTTTTGAAAACGCGTTAGCAAAGCAGGGGATTGAATATTCGGTGCGCGGTGGCGAACGTTTTTTCAACCGCACAGAAATTCAACAGGCTATGCAGGGCGTGCGCGCCGAGTCTGTGATGCCAACCGGCAAGGCACTAAACCATGCAGTCTCAGATATTTGCCGATCGCTTGGTTGGCAAGCTAAGCCGCCAACCGAGGCCGGCGCAGGGCGCGAGCGGTGGGCGGCTTTGAATGCGTTCATCGGCATTTTAGATGAGATGCCCGAAGACTCAACTCTGGCAGATTTTGCTCGAGAGCTCGACGAACGCAAACGCTCACAGCATGAGCCGGTTCAATCTGCGGTGACGTTATCGACGATTCACGCCGTGAAGGGCCTTGAATGGCCGGTCGTTTATGTGGCTGGCCTGAGTGAAGGGTTTCTGCCGATCAGCTACGCGCAGACTGAGCCTGAGATTGCCGAAGAACAACGCTTGCTTTATGTCGCGGTGACCCGCGCTGGTCGCGAGCTGCAGTTGAGCTGGTCTAAACGTGACGCAGTGTCTGGTCGCGACCGAACTGCTTCGAGATTTTTGGCTAGGTTCGAGCAGCGCCCCAGCGGCATGAGCATTCAGGGCTAAAGCTCCACTTAGGTTCAAGCGTCAAAGCGCTGAACCCATTGCATCGGTCGATGTGGCCGAGCGTGGTTGTTACCACCTGGGCTGCCATCAAAAGCCTTGCCCCTGCAGAATCGAAATGCTGTTCGCGGCCGATGATTTGGCTGGCCATTTGCGGCCATGCTTCGTCGCGAGCGCAGCGCGCAAGTTCTAAACAGACCCAGCATGGAGTTTGGCCTGCTTCGATGATGTGGCTCACGAAAAGCTCAAGGTTCTCTGCAGCACTGGCAAAAATAGCGCCGAGGTGGGGTGTGCCGCGGTTGATCCAGGCAGCAAATTTTTGGGGTTCAATCAGTTGCTGGCCAATCAAGATTGCAAGATCGAGGCGGCTGAGTTGGCGTTCTGATAGTTGCGGCAGCGTCAAAAGCTTAGGCCTATAGGGCAGCGCATCAAGCTTTTGCTGCATAGCTATCAGTCGATGCTCAGTGACGTCGCCGCTTACTAAAACACCTAGACCCGCGGTGGCGAGCGCTTCGGCAATGGTCTGGCCGGTGCGGTCGAGCGTGCCGATGAACACGGCATTTTTGCGCCTGCGCAACCAAACTGTTTCGGCCCGGGCTTCATAGCGAAGGCTGGCTTGGTTCATTTCGCCCCGTGCATTCTGAAAAATCGGCGATTCGAAGGGCACTGTTGCAGAATTTGCAGTGTCGATTGCATCGGCTTCGCTTAGTAGGGTTTGGCCGCTTTCGTCGGTCGGTCGGTCGCGCTCGGTCTGCAATAGAAACAGGGGCTTGAGTGCTGTTATCAACGCTTGGGTTTCAGCGACTCGCATCTTCAGGTGTCGCCCGTAATCTCGGGCCTGTTCAATCGTCAGCCCGCTATAGAGCGCTTGAATAAGCGCTTCGTGGCGGGGCTGCAGGTTGTCGAGAACAACCTTGTTTTCGCCGAAACCAATCTGAAGCGATGTTTCAGTGCGCCAAACTCGGGTTGCAACCGGGTTGATTACGATTTCCATTTGGCGATTTTGCCAGCAGTGACTCAAACCTCCGCGAGGTTATCCACAGTGCTATTCGCCGAGCAGGTCTCGCAGCTCTTTGTCTAGCTCGTCTGGTGCACTCTTGGCTGCCTTCAACCGAGCAATCAGAGCAGCCGGGTTCGCGATGTCATCGGCCGTGGGAATCAAATCTGGGTGAGCCCATAGAGCATCGCGGGCTGCAGCGCCCAATTCAACGGTTATTTGACGCCACATTTCGGCAGCTTCACGCATTTTGCGGGGGCGCAGCTCTAGACCTACCAAAGTCGTGAAGGTTTGCTCGGCTGGCCCGCCAGTTGCCCGGCGACGTCGAACCGCTTCGGCAATTGCTGCCGCTTGTGGCAAACGTTCGGTTGCCTGCTCGCAAACCACCTGAACCCACCCTTCAATAAGGGCAAGCAGAGTTTCAACACTTTCAAGGGCTCTGGCTTGGCTTTCGGTGCGATCTGCTATGAAAGCACCAGATTCAAAAGCGTCACGCAGTTCAGCCTGTTTGTCGCCGTCTAAGTTGCTTAGGTCTAGTTCGCCAGCGACCTCGGCAATCTTGTCGTTGTCGATTTTGATGCCTGCCGCATAGCTGGTGTTCTGTGCTACGGCGTGGTCGCGAAGCCAGCGACTGTGTTTGAAAAGTCGGTTATGCGCCATTTCGCGAACCGCAAGGTACAAATACACCTGGTCAAGTTCGAGCTCAAGACTGGCAGCAAAAATCTCAATGTTTTGAGCAACATATGCGGGCCTTTGGTCACTAAAGATTGGCAAACCGATTTCGGTGCCAGTCAAGACTTCGTTGGCGAGTTTGCCGAGCGCTTGGCCTAGTTGCATGGCAAAGAGTGCTGCGCCGGCAGATTTCATTAGGTTGGTGGCCTGACCTAACATGCCCTGAAGTTCTTCGGGGGAGTTCTGGCTGAGGTGGTCGCTTAGGGCGCTACTCATTTGCGTGGCTACTGGGTCGGCTAGCGCTTGAAAAAGTGAAAGGGCATCGTCAACCCATAGTTCGCGGGTTAAAAGTTTGGCTTCGGTTGTGAGCTCTGAAATTTCGGTGGCTTGACCCAGCCAGAGTGTGGCAATTGCTGAGGCGTCGCGCACGTGATTGCGGTCGCGGTCGGTGATTGCAGCTGAGTGCTGTCGAACTTGTGTTTTGGCCTGCTGAGCTGCGAGTTGCCAGTTGACACCAGCATTTGGGTTGGCATTTGCCGCGGCGAGTGCCTGCTGAATCTGGTTTGCAAGGTCAGCTAGCATTTTTGGATCGTTTGGCAAACCTGCCGCGCGCGCTAATTCTTCGGCACTGAGGCCAGCGTCTCCGGCTAAAAATTTGCGCAAAAACTGGGCGAAATCTTCGGGGTTTGAGCCGCCGCCGGTGCTTTCAAATTCGTCACTCATTGGGTGCCTCCTTTGTTTTAAGGCTACGGGCACAGCAGCTATCAATGCCACCTAATCGGCAGTTTTTTATCGGATGTTCGCCCAAGGCGTTAAGGCTGAGAACTTTCTGCGCGTCAAAAGCAAAGCTTTCTCACCTAGTCTTAAATCTAGAGAGGTTTGCCTTGAGTTTTTTTAATGATTCGACCGACGCTGAACTCCCGCGCGAGAGCGATGAAGCTGGTGTTCCTAAACGTAGCCGCTTTGCTTGGCGCGTTGTTATTGGCTATTCGCTAACCGCAATCTTTTTGGGTGGCGTGGCTTATGCGTTTAACGCGCCGACGCCCTATGTGATTGAACAGCCTGGAACGGTTTTTAATGTTTTGGGCACTGACAGTGGCGCCAAAGTCATCACTATTTCTGGCACAAAAACTTATGACACTGCAGCGGCTGACACTAAAGGCAAGCTGTTTTTGCTCACCGTTGGTTTGGTTGGTCAACCCGGTCACACGCCAAACTGGATCGACGTGTTGCAGGCTTGGAACGACCCTAAAAAGCTGGTTCTGCCAATCGATGAGGTTTTTCCTCCTGGGGTTTCAGGCACACAGTCAAATGCCGCTGACTTCGAGATGATGAAAGACTCTCAGCAGCAGGCAACCGCTTCGGCGCTTCGCGAGCTCGGCTTTAAGATTCCAAACAAAGTCACGGTTTATTCGGTCACTAAAAAGACTCCGGCCGACGGTTTGCTTCAGGCTAAAGACGTGATCACTCAGGTTGATGGTGCTGCATTGGCCAACGGCGACACTTTGCGTTCAAAAGTTAGCGCCAATGCCAACAAACAGCCGCTCGACTTGACCGTGGTTCGGGGCTCAAAAACTTTGCACGTGCAGGTTACTCCGAAAAAAATTGGTGGAGCTTGGCGCATGGGCATTTCGATTGTTGACACCTATGTTTTTCCTTTTAGTGTGAAGCTTCGACTTCAAAACGTTGGGGGCCCGAGCGGCGGCATGATGTTTGCGCTCGGCATCATCGACAAGCTCACACCTGGCTCGCTCACCGGCGGTCAGTTTGTCGCAGGCACAGGGGCGATTGACGGCAACGGCAATGTCTACCCAATTGGCGGCATCCAACAAAAAATGTGGGGTGCTGTGGGCCAGGGTGCCACTTGGTTCTTGGCTCCCGAGGCAAACTGCAACGAGGTCGTCGGCCACATTCCTGAGGGTTTGCACGTGACTAAAGTTGCAACTTTGCGCGATGCGCTGACTGCACTCAAGGCCATCGCTTCGAACCCTGAAACAACGTCTTTGCCACAGTGCACCGCAACCAAATAACCTAAACCAAACGAAGGTCAATGATGTCAAGCCAAAACCCGTCACCTGCAAAGCGCAAACGTCGCCCGCTGTTGATTTCGTTTTTGATTCTGGTCGCTTTGGCGATTTTGTTTACCTCGCTCTCGGGCATGTACACCGACATTCTTTGGTTCAACCAGCTCGGCTTTGGTCAGGTGTTTGCGACCAACTTGACGGCACAGATCTTAAGTTTCGTCGTTCCCGCCGTCGTGATGTGGCTCGCAACTTGGGGTTCACTTGCCATCGCCTATCGCAACCGGCCAATCTATGTGCGCTCAGCTAACGCAAACCTCGCACAGTTCGCAGATATTTTCACTCAACTTCGTCGTGCCATTTTGATTGGTGTGCCGGCACTGCTCGGTCTTTTTGCAGGCGTGGCGGTTAGCTCAAGCTGGAGCACCATTTTGATGTGGCTAAATCGAAGCTACACCGGCACCAAAGACCCGCAGTTTGGCATGGACATTGGTTTTTATTTGTTCGATGTGCCGTTTTTTAGAATCGTGATTACTTTCTTTTCGGCTCTGCTAATGCTTTCATTGCTGCTAACCGTTGCAGTAAACCTAGCTTTCGGAGGCATTCGTTTCACTGGCTTGCGCGGTGCACTCACACGCCCGGCGCGCCTTCAGATTGGCCTTTTAGCGGCGGCGTATTTTGGCGCACAAGCCTTCAGTCTTTGGCTCGACCAGTTTTCAACAATGAATAGTTCGAGCGGCCTTTACACTGGCGCAACCTACACCGATGTGAACGCATCGATTCCTGGTCTGCAGATTCTCTCAGTAGTGGCCATTTTTGTGGCAGCCCTGTTTGCCTTTGCGGCCATCGTCGGCCGCTGGCGCCTGCCAGTTTTGGCAACAGCACTAATGCTGGTCACCGCTTTAGTGCTCGAAGGGGTGTATCCGTGGGGTGTTCAAAACTTTCAAGTTACGCCAAACGAGCGCACTCTTGAAGCCGAATATATCAACCGCAACCTCGACGCCACACGATTTGCCTACGGTCTCGATAACGTAACCACGGCAAGCTACAACGCTAAGTCAACCGCTTCGGCAGCTGACATTCGCAAAGACGCCGAAACCACCGCCTCGATTCGCATCATCGACCCTTATTTGGTGAGCGCTTCGTTTCGCCAGCTAGAGCAATACCGTCAGTATTACAACTTCGAAAACCACCTAGACGTCGACCGCTACACAATCAAAGGCAAGAGCCAAGACACCGTTTTGGCAGTTCGAGAGCTGCAACAGTCTGGCTTGGGCACTTCGCAGAGCTGGTACAACAACACCTTGGTTTACACCCACGGTTACGGCGTGGTAGCTGCCTACGGAAACCAACGTTCAGCTGACGGACAACCGGTTTTCTTGCAGGCGGGAATTCCTTCAACCGGCCAGCTAGGTGCATACGAACCACGCATTTATTTTGGTGAGAACTCGCCAAAGTATTCGATCGTGGGCGGCGCGACTAGCGGCAACGGTTCGGCTAACGGTATCGAAATGGATTACCCAGGCGGCAAGAACAGCGCGCAGCAAACCTACACAACTTTTGCTGGTAACGGCGGGCCAAAACTTGACAACATTTTGGCTCGCTTGGCCTATGCCATAAAGTTTGGCAGCGAGCAGATTTTGCTTTCAAACGGCGTTACTAACGATTCGCAAATTCTCTATAACCGCGACCCAAAGTCACGAGTTGCCGAAGTTGCACCATATCTAACTCTCGACAGCGACCCTTACCCTGCCATCGTTGACGGCCGGGTTCAGTGGATCGTCGATGGCTACACCACCTCGGCGAACTACCCTTATTCGAGGGCTGAAAACATGGGTGACAGCATTGCCGACAGCAACACTTCGTCGCCAAGCTCGTTAGACAACATCAACTACATCCGCAACTCAGTCAAAGCAACAGTTGACGCCTATGACGGTTCGGTGAAGTTGTATGCCTGGGATTCCAACGATCCGATTTTGAAAACCTGGATGAAGGTTTACCCGGGCACCGTTCGCCCAATCAGCGAAATGTCTGGCCAGTTGCTCAGCCACGTTCGTTACCCCGAAGATCTGTTCAAAATGCAACGAGCTATTTTGGGCCAGTATCACGTGACTGATGCGGGTTCGTTCTATTCGCAGCAAGACGCATGGATGACCCCTAACGACCCGGTTGGAGTCAACGGTGGTTCAAGTCACCTGCAACCCCCGTATTACTCGACAATGCAGGCTCCGGGTCAAAGTGCCCCAGCGTTTTCGATCTATTCAACGTTTATTCCGCGCTCAACGGGTGCTTCGGCTCGTAACGTTTTGACGGGTTACCTGGTAGCCAACAGCGATGCCGGTTCAAAGCCGGGTGTCAAAGGCGCAAACTACGGCAAGCTTGAGCTGCTGTCGTTGCCGCGTGACACAGTTGTGCCAGGCCCAGGTCAGGTGCAGGCGATGTTCAACGCTGACTCAGACGTTTCACGTTTGCTCAACCTATTGCGACAAGGCTCGACCGATGTTCTAAACGGAAACCTTTTGACGCTACCGGTCGGTGGTGGCCTGCTGTATGTGCAGCCTGTTTACATCAAGTCGACGGGCGAAACCAGCTTTCCACTGCTCAAAAAAGTTCTCGTAGCGTTTGGTGACAAGATCGCTTTCGAAGACACTTTGACCGGTGCGCTAGACAGCCTCTTCGGCGGCAGCACAGGTGGCTCCACCGGAACCGGAACAGGCACAGGAACGGGAACTGGCACAGGAACGGGAACTGGCACAGGCGGTTCGACGGGAACTGGCACTGGCACAGGTGGCTCAACAGGAACCGGAACTTCAACCAATGCCGCACTAGACGCCGCTTTGAAAGCAGCCAAACAAGCCGTAGCAGACAAAGCTGCCGCGATGGCAGCTAATGATTGGGCAGCCTATGGCAAGGCTGACGCAGCACTGGCTAAGGCAATCAACGACGCCATTGCAGCGCAGGCCAAGTGAACTTGCGGGTTCAGCTAGCTCGAATCGCTTTTCAAACCGCGTTGTGATAGAGTAGGGACTTCGCCGCGGGGTGGAGCAGTTCGGTAGCTCGCCGGGCTCATAACCCGGAGGTCGTAGGTTCAAATCCTGCCCCCGCAACCAAAGAAAACCCCTCTCTGCTCGAGGGGTTTTCGCTTTTAACGGCATAACAGCGGCTAGCTGCAGGCTGTGCACAACCTAAATCACAATTTTTTTGCCTCGGCTATTTTCTTGCCATGCAAAAAATCTTCTTAGCCCAGGCTGCCGCGATTTTGATCGCTTTTTCGTCAGTGATCCTGCCAGTCGTTCCCACGCGGGCATTGGCAGCTAACAGCTGCGATGCGGGCGGTGGTCAAGCCGGGTTCAAAGTTGGCGGGCACACTTTTGGTTCAGTTGTGACGTTGTGTGCAAAGTACGTCGCCGATCAAACCACCGTGCATTCAGTTAGTCCCGGTGCAGGCCGTTCAGCCCCGAAGCCTCCGCACAAAGCCGTGAAGCCAGCCAAACCAAGTGGCGCGGCAAAACCTCTTGACGCCAAAGCAAAGTTATGGCTTTTGCGCCGAAGATTGGCGCTGCAGGCAAATAACAGTTTTTCACCGAACCCACTGCTGATTCGAAGCTCGCCTAACATTACAAAACTTGGGCAGTCTGTGACCATCAGTGTCAAACGCAATCGCCAGTTTCGCATCGCCTACCTTTTATCGCGCTTCGTGGCGGTTCGATTCACTCCAATCAAAATCACGTTTCACTTCGATTCCACAACTCGCCCAAAATACGGTGCTGCGCCTTTTGGGGCATCCGTCAGATTTTTTTCAACGGGATTCCACACCATTCGCGCAATCGTCACCTATCGAGCTGAATATCGGGTGGCGGCAACCAAGGTGTGGCAAAAAGTAGCGGGCGAGCCAGCATTGGCAGCATTACCCGCCCGAGTATTTGTGGTTCGCAAACCTTCGACGCCCCGCCCACCTGCAGCAAAAACCAAGCGGGCTTATCTGGTGGCTGATGATTGTCTGTCGCAACTAGAAAATGTCGGTTGTCTTAATTAATCTTTCAGACTTCGTTCATAGACTTAACCTCGATTGCGAGTGAAATCGCCGTCACCGTGCACTGAAAGGTTTGAAATGTCTGATTCCCAACCGAACGAACCAGTTGAGCTGTCGAAAGCAGCAGATGCGCCTGCAGTCGATGCGCCTGCCGATGCTAACCAACCTGTTGACGCATCAGTGGCAGACGCACCTGTGGTTGACTTACCGGCAGTTGACGCCCCACCGATCACTTTTGGCCTAAGCGGGTCACTGCAAGACATTCAGTCAAACACTCAGTTTGTTGCGCCATCGACGGCCAACGTTACAGTTTGGCCTGCAATCGAAGATGCTCCGCGCCGATTCGGTGCATTTGGTGCCAGAATCTCAAACACCTCGACCATTCTTTTGGCTGTTGGAGTTCTAGTCGGTGGTGCAATCGGTGGCGCCGCGGCAACTGCATTTTTGAGCTCTAATAATCACAGCAGCATGGGCATAACCATCAACAACCCCGAGACCGTCAGTTGGGCTACCGGTGCAGCCGCCAAGGCAGCTCAGTCGGTAGTCACCATATCGGTTGATGGATCAAGCAGTAGCGGCATTGGCAGCGGAGTCATTCTTAGCGCTGATGGCTACATTTTGACCAACACCCACGTTGTTACTCTCGAAGGCGCAACCACTTCGGCAAACATTCAGGTGAAGTTTTCTGACGGACGCATCGTTGGGGCACGTCTGGTTGGCACAGACCCAACCAACGACTTGGCAGTGGTCAAAGTTGATGCCACCGGGCTTCAACCTGCCACTTTTGCTGATTCTTCTAAACTCAACGTGGGCGATGCGGTCTTGGCAATCGGTGCCCCGCTGGGTCTTGACGCCACGGTCACTAAGGGCATTATCTCGACGCTGAACCGCACAATCGATGAAGCATCATCAGCCCCGAACGCAGCAGCCAGCGGTGCAACCATTCATATGTCAGTGATTCAAACTGACGCTGCCATCAACCCTGGTAACTCGGGCGGTGCGCTAGTTGACTCGAACGGTGACGTGATCGGCATCAACGTTGCCATTGCAACTGCGGGTTCGACCAGCATCGGCGGGCAGGCTGGCAGCATCGGCGTGGGTTTTGCTATTCCGGCAAACGTAGCTCAGCGAATCGCTAACGACATTATGGCAAATGGCAAAGCCACCCATGGCTTGCTGGGCGCCCAGATTTACAACAACGCCAAAGCTAACGCTGTTGATGCGTTCAGCAACGGGGCCAAAGTAGACGCCCTGACTGCAGGTGGCCCTGGTGAAACTGCGGGGCTCAAAAAGGGCGACGTAATCACAATGTTGAACGATTCAAAAGTTACCACTGCGTCTGATTTGACCGCGTTGGTGCGTCAACAGCCGGCCGGTGCCACCGTGAAACTGACGGTTTTGCGCGGCACATCAACCATCACCATTACAGTTGTGTTGGGCAACGCTGACAGCGTTAAATAGCTAATAACTTCAACTGGTCAAGGGTTTTTATGTCTGATTTTGGTCGCGAGACTATTGGTGGCGGCGGTTCGACCGCGATTGAAGAGCGTCTGCTTCAAGAGCAAAACATTGAGCCCGGCGATCACGAACGCTATTCGCACTATGTGCGCAAAGAGAAAATCGTTGAATCTGCCGTTATGGGCACTCCAGTAGTTGCTTTATGCGGCAAGGTCTGGGTTCCGGGCCGTGACCCGCAGAAGTTTCCGGTGTGCCCTGCCTGCAAAGACATTTATGACGGAATCAAACCTGAACCGCCAGCTGACAACAATGGTGGCGACCAAGCCTAAATGCTGCTCGTTTGTTAGCTAAGCAGCGTTGAGATTCCTGGTTCGCCTCGAGTTAGCCGCAGGGCTTGTGCCGGCAGCGCTGCAATTGCTTCGGCGTGATGCTTGCGCGCATTGGCAGTGCCGCCCGGGCCAACAAACTCTTGCTTCGCAACACCTGAAGTCATCAAATCAACAATGAGGTTGCGCTCGTGTTGCGACTGACTTGCACGCGTGAGAGCCTGATTTGTGCCAGCGGTTTGAGCTTGCACCACCTCTGCTGTTGCCACTCCATGGTCATCGTGGCGCCGCAAAGCAGTTTTGCGACCGGCAATGTTTGCTTTTTGGGCTGAGGTTTTTGCTACGTTCACCCAGTCGCCGCTTGGCTGTTGGTGTGACACAAGTTTGTAAACAAACCCAGCGGTTGGGGCTCCCGAGCCGGTTGCCACAGAAGTGCCAACGCCATAAGAGTCGACTGGGGCTGCAGCCAGCGCCGCGATGGCATATTCATCGAGGTCGTTAGTGACGGTGATTTTGGTGTTCTTAGCACCTAGATTGTCAAGCAGGGCGCGCACTTTTGCGATTTCAATCGCCAAGTCACCCGAGTCGATTCGAACCGCACCAAGCTCAGTGCCAGCAACTTCGATGGCTTTTCGCACACCCGCTTCAATGTTGTAGGTATCAATCAGCAGTGTGGTTGCACTGCCAAAAGTTTCAATCTGGGCTCTAAAAGCAGCTTCTTCGGTGTCGTGCATCAAAGTGAAGGCGTGCGCAGCCGTGCCCATGGTTGGAATGTTCCAACTGCGTCCAGCTTCGAGGTTTGAAGTTGCCGAGAATCCGGCTATGTAAGCAGCGCGGGCCGCGGCAACCGCAGCAATTTCGTTCACTCTGCGACTACCCATTTCGGCAAGGGTTCGACCAACGGCGGCGCTTTTCATGCGGGCGGCGGCACTGGCAACGGCAGTGTCAAAGTTCAAAACTGAAAGCACGAGGGTTTCAAGCACAA
>CAIYTL010000071.1 GCA_903929105.1 uncultured Micrococcales bacterium
ACCTGCGGCCTTCACAGTGCCTTGACCTAGAACACCGATGAGCGTCTCAATCTCTCCGCGGTCTTCGTCTGAAGCCACACCGGCAAGCACTGCTAAGCCAGAAGCCAATGCGGTTGCTTGGCGAGCTGAGATGCGCGGTTGGCCTTCGAGAATCATCTGCGACTGCAATTCGACGACACCGTCTTCGCGCCAGTTGTCGTTGATTGCCATAGCCCACTGCTCTTCTGAGTCAGCTACCGTGGCACAAAACATTGCGCTGATTCCCTGCTCGATTTCGCTAATCGGCACTTCAAAGTGTTCGGCCAGTTCTTGAAGAGTGGCTGACTTTCGGTCGCTCAAATAGCTAGTTAGGCCAATCGTCAGATTGAGCTTGGCGTCGGCATTTAGAGAGTGTTTTTCGCGTTTTTTAGCCATGGTGAATTTCGACCACCTTTTCAAAACCGGCTTCAATCAGGTCTCGTAGCTGTTTTGGCCTTAGCACTTCAATTTCGCCAGCGTATTGGCGCAGGTCATCGGCCAGAAGGTGAACATCCATAAAGTTGAATGTGACTTCGTCAGCAGTGTCTTGCGGCTTGTCGTCCATTTCAAACCTGAACCAGGCACCAGTATTTGGCTTGATTTTTAGGGTAACTTCGTTGCTGTCGATGAAAGCTTGCAGGCTGCCTTGAGCCGCTTTCAGTTCGTCTTCAGAGCAGAACTTGGGCTCAGATTTGCCGATTTGAACGTCACCGATCACGCGTCGCAGCAAGAAGCTGCGAGGCTCTTTGCGCACTAGGTCATAGCCCAAAACCAACCACTGGCCCCAAACGTTTTGTAATTGCCAAGGGTGAAACTTGCGAGTCTCGGGTGCCACATCGCCAGGCTTGCGATATTGAAAACTGACTTCTTGCCCCGCTTCAATCGCGGCTGAAAAAGCTGCAAAACTTGGGTGGTGGGTGCGAATTCGAGGGGCCAGACCCGCCAACTCGCTTAGGTCTTCAATTTCGCCAAGACCTCGAATACGAAGCGCCGCACTCGCAGCGTCACGCGACAGCGAAGCTCCGGCCCAAACCGTAGCTGCAAGGTTTAGAAGTGCAATCTGCCTGGGAGTCAGGTGCAAACCTTTAGGCCACAGAAACTCTTGCTTCGAAACCCGGTAAACATAAGTCTGCTTATCGCCCATGGCCTCTGGTGGGTTTACCGCCTCAACCATGATTCCGGCTTCGCGCAGCAAATCTTTATCGCGCTCAAAAACCTTGGTCAAAGCTGTTTTGTCGCCAAAGCGGTCGTACTGCTCTGAATAGCCCGAAACTCGACTAAAGATCTCTTCTTTAGAAAGCCCGTGACTCGTGTAAAGCAGTGCGCAGGCCAAGTTGAAAAGCCGGGTTCCCGGTGTTACTTTCTCGCTCATTAGCCCTGCCCCCTAGCTTGAGATTTAGTATTTGCCGAGAATGTCAATCACAAACACCAGCGTGGCATTTGCAGGTATTGAGCTGCCCGCTGGTGGGTTTGCTCCATAGGCGAGGCTAGGAGGAAGCACAGCGACTACCTGTGAGCCGATGGTTTGGCCCAAAAGCGCTTTCGAAAAGCCGGTGATGTTGCCCGAGCCGACATAGGTGTCATAAGGGTCGTTGCCCCAGCTCTTTTCAATCATCGCGTGGGTGGAATCCCACAGGAACAGTTTGTAGTGAACTTTGACGTGGTCGCCTTTTTTAAGAACCTCGCCGGCACCCTTGATTGATGTGTATTCCTTGAAGTCAGCAGGTGCAGCCTGGTTGCTTGGGAACGTCAAACCTGGTTCGCCGCTTTCAACGTGCACGGCGAACGGAATGCCCGAAGCTGCTGGCTGGTTTGCGCCGGTTGCGTGTGGCAAAAAGATGTTTTTCAGGTCAACAATCAGCACAACACTGTTTGTTTTAGCTGACGCTGTTGCTGGCTTGAGCGGAAAAATCGCTGCGATTCTTGAACCAACTCGAACACCGGTTAGGGCGTCGCAAAGGTTTACTTCAGAAGACTGGTTTTCTTTCAACGCCGCCGTGATGGGGTTGCTGCCATCGAAGTTCGTTAGACCGCCTGATGAAGCCGGAAAACTCTTTACTGTTTGGCCGTCTACGGCTTCGAACTCAAAAGTCGCGAACTGGTTGCCAGTAAAAGTCGGGCCATCGCCAGCAGTGATTACGTGCATTTGCGCTGATTTAGGAGTTAGGCCGGCACGAAAACTAACTTTAGGAATCCCTGTGGTTCCGGTAACCGAGATGCTTTGTGCTTCAGGGCCGTCGCTGATTGGTGTGCACTGACGTTGCAGTGAGTCAAACATGGCGTTGGTAGCTTGCTGTTGAGTTTGAGCAGCGCAGCCAGAAACAGTTAATGCGATGGTTGCTGCGGCCAAAAGGCTAATGATCTTTTTCAAGTTGAACGCTTTCGTTTATCAGGTAGCACTAGTTTACTCAGCAAAACTGTGCACTTAAGGTGTTATTCAGAGTCGGCTTCAGATGAATCTGAAGCTTTGGCATTTTCAAGTTTTGCCTCAGCCGAAGCTTGGGCATTACGCACGGTTTTGCGCAGTTTCTTATCGCTCACTTTTCGTTGACCCAAGTGGTCGGGGTTCCAAACGGCGACGTCTTCGTCAGCGAAATCAGTCTTGACTCGGGTTTTGAACTGAGGCAAAACTGTTCCGTCAGCGAGGCGCCTTGCCGTGACCAAGAAGCCGGTGTGGCCAATCATGCGGTGTTCTGGGCGAACCGCCAAGCCTTGCAAGTGCCAGCCACGAATCATCGATTCCCAAGCTTCTGGTTCAGCGAAAAGCCCTGAGGACTTCAACGCTTCAACAAAACGCGAAAGCTGAGTCACGGTTGCAACGTATCCCAAAATAACGCCGCCAGGCACCAAAGCGTCAGCACAGGCTTCAATGCATTCCCAGGGAGCCAGCATGTCGAGCACCACTCGGTCAGCTTCGCCGTTAGCAATCTTTTTTGGCAGTTCATCTTGCAAATCACCTAGGTGAATCTGCCAGTTCTCAGGCACCGATGACAGGTTCGTCGTCACGTTTGCGCGGGCAACATCAGCAAACTCGGCGCGACGCTCGAATGAATCTAATCGACCGGTTGGGCCGATTGCCCGCAAAAGATAAATGCTCAAGGCGCCAGAGCCAACCCCCGCCTCGACAACTCGCGCGCCCGGAAAAACGTCGCCCATCGTGATGATCTGAGCTGAATCTTTCGGATAAATGATTGCTGCCCCGCGAGGCATTGACATAACAAAATCAGTCAAAAGGGGGCGAAAGGCAAGATACTCGACACCGTTCGCATTTGCGATGACCGAACCTTCAGGCTTGCCAATGATGTCATCGTGGTTCAGGTTGCCACGGTGCGTGCCGAAAGCCCCACCAGCAACGAGGGTAATGGTGTTGAGGCGACCTTTTGGTCCCGTGAGTTGCACGGTGTCACCTGCGCGAAAAGGGCCGGTTGGCAGCTTGCTATTTTGGGTGGTCATCGATTGTCCTGTTCGAATAGTTGCATCAAGTCTTGCAGAGTTACGCCCTCAAGTGTGGGCCAAAGAATGCGACCCTCGCGTTGCTCTAGGTGAACGAAGTTGGGAACACCGACTGCCTTGGTTCCAGCTGCTTCGGCCGATGCCAAACCAGGCACCGAGTCTTCAAAAGCTACACAATCGGCAGCTGATACGCCCAGCAGTTCAGCGGCTTTTAAATATGCTTCAGGATGTGGTTTTCCGTTGACAACATCATCGCCGGCAACAACCACGTCGAATGCGTCAAAATCAATGGCTTCAGACACTGCTAAAGCCATGCGACGCATGCTCATCGTCACCAACGCGGTTTTCACGCCGGCTTCACGCAAGGCCAAGAGCAGCTCACGCGCTCCAGGGCGCCAAGGCAGGGCGACTTTAAGCTGTTCGATTACTACCGC
>CAIYTL010000072.1 GCA_903929105.1 uncultured Micrococcales bacterium
CAGCACCAAGACCAAGAAATATTGGTTTGCTAACAAAACCAGAGTCTTAAACGTTCACGGTGAAGTTGCCTTGCACCCCGGCGGTGCGGTCGCATGGGGGTACCCGACCCGAAGGTGCCCGCGCGGTGATTGGGTCGGCGATTGGTTCGTAATTGCGCTGCCACCCACGCCAAAACCAGGGCAGGTCGTTTATGACGACGATGACGAAGACGACGATTACATCGCCCACTACTATCACTAGCCCCGTGCGGCGATTGATAGCAACATAAAGCTGAGATAAATTAGCTAGAACATTCTCGGAAGGTTTGAAATGATTTCGCACCAGATTGAACGCTTCATTTTTTGGTCCCGTTGGTTGCTCTCACCGCTTTATTTAGGTCTTGTGGCCGTGATGGGTGTGCTAGTCGTGAAGTTTTGCGTCGAGCTGTATGACCTAGCTTTCAAAGTGACGCAACTTGAGGCTCAAGACTTTGTCGTCAAACTTTTGGGGCTTCTCGACCTAGTGCTGCTGTCAAACCTCATTTTGATTGTGTTATTTGCTGGTTATGAAAACTTTGTATCTAAGATTGGCGTTGCCGAAGGCAACGTTGACCGCCCGGCTTGGATGGGCCATGTAGATTTTTCTGGACTTAAAATCAAGCTCATCGGCTCGCTCGTGGCAATCTCGGTCATCGAACTTTTGAAAGACTTCGTAGAGATTGCGGCGCACCCAGAGATTCCGGTGCACTGGGAATCTATTTTTTGGCAGTTAATGATTCACCTGACTTTTGTGATTTCAGGTGTGCTCTTTGCCGTAATGGACTGGATCGCCGACAGCAGAGTTCACAAAACTCAAACTGCCCGAAGCCACAAATGAGGCTTCAGCAAGCCTCCAGGTTTTTGCTTCGGCTAGTCTTCGAACTCTAGAAGCACAGTGCCGGCAGGAACCGTCTCGCCAACAGCTGCGCTTATTGCCTTGATGACGCCGTCTTTGTGAGCGTTCAGTGGCTGTTCCATCTTCATCGCTTCGAGCACTACAACTAGGTCGCCTTTAGCGACCTTGTCGCCAACTGCAACTGCGATTTTCACCACGGTCGACTGCATCGGGGCCTTGACCGCGTTGCCGTTGCCACCGGTGCCAGAAACTGTGCCGGCTTTGCGCTTGGTCGGGGCCGATGTGGCTGCAGCGCCGGCTGATGTTCCAGCAAACAGATTGCTCGGCAGACTAACTTCAACGCGTTTGCCATCAACTTCGACCACTACTGAGTTGCGCTCGCCAGCGCCTGAGCCAGCTTCGTGCTCACCGTCAAAAGCCGCGATGTCGTTTACGAACTCGGTTTCGATCCAGCGGGTGTAAATGCCGAACTTGCCAACACCATCTGGGGTTTCTGAACCGATAAAAGCTGACTCGTTGACAATCTTTTGGTGAAAAGGCAGAACCGTTGGCAGGCCTTCGACTTTCATCTCGCTGAGCGCGCGACGGGCGCGAGCCAAAGCCTCGGTGCGATTAGCGCCGGTGACAATGAGTTTTGCAACCATCGAGTCAAATGAGCCCGAGATTTCGTCGCCCGATTCAACACCGGTGTCGACGCGAACACCAGGGCCAGAAGGTGCTTTGAAAAGCTTGACCGGCCCAGGCGCTGGCATAAAGTTGCGGCCGGCATCTTCACCGTTGATGCGAAACTCAAAGCTGTGACCTTTGACCACTGGGTCGGCATAGTCAAGCTTGCCGCCTTCAGCAATTCTGAACTGCTCGCGCACCAGGTCGATGCCGGTAACTTCTTCTGAAACCGGGTGTTCAACCTGAAGACGCGTGTTTACTTCAAGAAAAGAGATTGTGCCGTCTTGGGCAACCAAGAACTCACAGGTGCCAGCCCCTTGGTAACCAACCTCTTTCAAGATGGCCTTTGATGACTCATAGAGGCGCTTGATTTGATCAGCGGTTAGAAACGGCGCAGGAGCCTCTTCGACAAGTTTTTGGTGGCGACGCTGCAATG
This sequence comes from uncultured Micrococcales bacterium, assembly GCA_903929105.1. Taxonomy (GTDB): domain Bacteria; phylum Actinomycetota; class Actinomycetes; order Actinomycetales; family Microbacteriaceae; genus Rhodoluna. The sequence continues at coordinate 1,977 of CAIYTL010000072.1, forward strand.
AGCAATCGCGTGTCGAAACGACTACAACATTGCCATAGGCATCTGCAAGGCACTGGGTCTCGACGTGGCGAGGCTTTTCAAGATACTTTTCGACGAAGCATTCACCGCGACCAAAAGCCGCGATAGCTTCGCGAGTTGCCGACTCAAAAAGTTCAGCCACTTCAGCTTCGGCATAAGCCACTTTGATTCCGCGCCCGCCGCCACCATAAGCAGCTTTGATGGCCACGGGAACACCGTGCTCGCGAACAAAATCAAGAACTTCTTCGGCACCCGAAACTGGGTTTAGTGTGCCGGCAGCCAAAGGTGCACCAACTTTTTCGGCAACATGACGAGCCGAAACTTTGTCGCCCAAACGCTCAATAGCTTCTGGTGAAGGGCCGATCCAAATCAGCCCAGCGGCGATTACACGGCGAGCAAATTCGGCGTTCTCGGCTAAAAAGCCATAACCAGGGTGAACTGCGTTAGCTCCCGAACG
>CAIYTL010000073.1 GCA_903929105.1 uncultured Micrococcales bacterium
GAACCGTGGCGAATGATCACCGCGGGTTTTGCTCATGACCCTCAGAACCCGCTACACATTTTGCTCAACATGTATTCGCTCTATATTTTGGGCAGCGCACTTGAGCCAATGCTCGGCAAAATGCGGTTTGCCGCACTGTATCTAATAAGTCTTTTTGCCGGCTCGGTCGGTTTCTTGTGCCTCGCGACCATGAACAACTTCGAGCTGGGGGCATCGGGAGCGATTTTTGGACTCATGGGCGCCTATTTTGTGGTGCTCCGCGCCCTTGGTGGCCAGCTTGGCCAAGTTGGTAGCATCATTGCCATCAACTTAGTGTTTGGCTTTTTAATGCCGGGCGTTGCCTGGGAGGTTCACGTTGGTGGCCTAATCGGCGGTGTGGTTATTGCCCTGATTTATGCACAAACTCGAGCGGTCGCAAAGCGCAGCCTGCAAATTAGTTTGGTGTTAGGTTTTGTCGCGATTCTGGTCGCAGCAACTTTTGTCGTGGCTGACCTAAGAATTACAAGTTATCTAGGTATCTAGAAAAGTCGGGCGCGAGCCCAAATATTTGCCGGGTTATTTCCAGCGCGTGGTCATCATAAAGCCGGCCATGATTACACCAAAGCCAACCAAGATGTTCCAAGACTGAATGTCCCAAGGAGTTGCACTGCCCAGAGGGTATTGCATGTTGGTTAGGTAGTAGGTCACGATCCAAGCGAAACCGACAAGCATCAAGCCAAACATGAGAGGCTGAAACCATACAGGGTTCGGCAACTCGCCTTTGTCAAGGTTGTAGTCACGTGGGCCCTGAGGCTGTGAAGCTCGGGCAGATTTCTTTTTGCGGCTGGTTGATTCAGGCATGGCCCAATTCTACAAGTTAAGATGGAATCACTTATGACTAAAGTTCTTGTTCTTGATAACTACGACAGCTTTGTTTACACGCTGAACGGCTATTTGCGCCAACTTGGTGCAGAAACCGAAGTTCTGCGCAACGACATTGTGACCGAAGCTGAACTGCCCGCACTGCTTGCAAAGTTTGATGCCGTGCTGCTTTCGCCTGGCCCGGGCACCCCTGCCGAAGCTGGTCTGTCAATCGCAGTGGTCAAGTTAGCACTGCAAAGCGGTCAGCCTGTGTTCGGAGTTTGCCTAGGCCATCAAGCCATTGCTGAAGCCATGGGTGCAACCGTGACCAGCGCCGAAGAACTAATGCACGGCAAAGTGAGTTTGGTCAGCCACGACGACTCGCTTGTCTATAAGAACGTTCCGCAACCTTTCACCGCAACTCGCTACCACTCACTTGCCGTTGTAGATGCCACAGTGCCCGCCGAACTTATTGTTACAAGTCGAACTGTAGCCGCAGACCCCAACGACCCAAGCACGGGCAACGGCAAAGGCGGCGTGATCATGGGTTTGCAGCATGCCTCGAAGCCAATTTATGGTGTGCAGTTTCACCCCGAGTCGGTTATGACCGAAGGCGGTTACCAAATGCTGGGCAATTGGCTTGAAAGCATTGGTCTAGCTGGGGCAGCAGAGCGCGCCAAATCGCTAACACCAATGGTGAAGTTTTAACTAAAACTACTGGGTTGAAGTTGGGCTAGCGCTAGGCGTTGCGCTCGGGGTTGCCGAAGGCGTGACACTAGGCGTAGGGGTTGCACTAGGCGTTGGAGTCGGTTTGGTTTTTGCAATGCAATCAACATAAATCACGATGTTCTGGTGCTGTTCACCGTCACCGGCATCAATTGACTGACCAGTAACGATTTGACCCAATGTGCCTGAACAAGTGCCAGTGCTAGCTTCAACCTTGACGGTGTAGCCAACATCAGTGCCCGTGAGCAAAGCCGTAGCATCGGTAACACTCTGTTGCTCTACTGATGGAACAGTTACTTTGCCAGTTGAAACCACCAAGTCAACTGCTGAACCTTTTGGTGCTTGGCTGTATTCAACCGGGTTACTTGAAATGATCGTGCCTTTTGGAACATCAACCGAGTTTTGCTGTGAAATTTGGCCAAGGGTCAGACCGGCAGCGGTTAGGGCGGCGTTCGCGTCAGACTCCAACGTGTTGGCCAAATAAGGCACCTTTACCTGTGTCTGACCGCCAGAAACGTAAACCTGCACCGTGGTGTGTGGTGAAACGCTGGTTCCCGAGGGCGGGTCAATGCTTATGACGCTGTTTAATGCCACAGTGTCGCTGGCTTGGTAGGTGCGGGTGACCAAAAGGTTCGCCGTTTTTAGAATCGCATTAGCTTCGTCATAGGTCTTGCCGCTGACATCTGGAACAATCACCGCTCCACTGGTTGGCACGGCTACGTGAATGTTGCCCAAGGTGCTGAAGCTCCAAACGCCCAGACCAAGCAAAATCACTACAAAACCAGAAATAGCGCCCCAAAAAACAGATTTAACTTTGGTCTTTGGCCCAGAAACCAGGTTGGCGCCAAAACTCGAAGTGCTGCCGTTGTTAGATTTGACGGTGTTTATTGCGCTGGTTTCAGGCTGCGTTTCAAAGGCTACGCCGATTGATTCGAATGGGTTAGTTGCTGGACCCTGCTTTGACTGCCAGCTCTCTGCTTCAGGTGCAACTCGAGGCACTTCACGCGTTTCATAAAAGTACGGATTCGAGTCTGTTGAAGCTTTTTCTGACGATGCGCTGGTGGTCGATTCGGCTGAAGTTGGCGCAAGGTCACTTGCATTCGCCTCTTCAACAGCGGCGTTTAGAAGGTCATCGAAACCGAATACTTTAGTTTCGGCTGCGGCTGCGGCGTCGGCAGCAGCAAGATCGGCTTCGGGTTCGATGTCACCGGTTGCAATGACTTGGGTGGGCAACGGCTCTGCAACCTCGACAACGGTGGTCTCAGGTGCACGGGTTGCCTGTGAGGGCACAAAATCGCGGCTAACAGCAAACGCAGCCAAAAGGTGTTCGCGAAATTGCTCGGCGCTTTGAAAACGTTCGTCGCGATCTTTAGCTAGAGCCCGCAGCACAACGCTGTCTAGCTCAGGGCTGAGGTTTGGGTTGATTTGCGATGGTGGAATAACCGGTTCGCTCACATGTTGGTAAGCAACTGAAACGGCTGTTTCGCCTCGGAACGGTGGGCGGCCGGTCAGCATTTCATAAAGCAGAACACCGGTTGAATAAAGGTCGGTGCGTGAATCAACGGTTTCGCCTTTGGCCTGCTCTGGCGAAAAATATTGAGCGGTGCCAACGATGCCACCGGTGTGGGCTTGGGTTGCCGACGAGTCGGTCATAGCTCGCGCAATGCCGAAATCCATAACCTTCACTTGGCCGGTTTCGGTGATCATGATGTTTGCCGACTTAATGTCGCGGTGAATCACACCTGCCCGGTGTGAAACCTCTAGGGCAGTTAGAACACCTTCGGCAAAGCTGACAGATTCGCGAATCTCAAGCTGACGATTGTTGATTAGGTCGCGCAACACGTCGCCACGAACGTATTCCATGACGATGTATGGGCGTCGCAGGGAGTTGCCGTTGGCATCGATTAGTTGTTCTTCGCCTGCATCGTAAATGCGCACGATAGTTGGGTGAGCCATTCGAGCTGATGCTTGGGCCTCTTGGCGAAACCGTGCTTCGAATGTGCTGTCGGCAGCTAAATCAGCGCGCAAGATCTTAATTGCGACCACACGACCCAGGCGTGTGTCGAGGCCCTCGAATACATCGGCCATGCCACCGCGACCGATCAGGTCTTTAACCTCATAGCGGCCTGCGATTGTGCGCTGGTTTTCTGTCAAAATGGGCTCCGTTTAATCGGCAATGTCGTGTCTAGTTTATCTTTGCGAGTTACTGAGTGGGGCTTGCACTTGCTGAAGGTGTTGGCGAAGGTGTTGCAGTCGGTGTTTTGCTGGCGGTAGGGGTTGGAGTCGGAGTTGGCGACGCAGTTTTAGTAGCTGTCGGCGTTGGCGTTGCTGGGGCAAGGCCGTAATAGTGAACTACCACGGTGGTTCCCAGAGGCAAGGTACCCAGCGGAGTTGCGTCATAAGCCAGGTAGAGCAGCGGGTCGTCTGCGTTGACCAAAATGCCGGGTTGCGGGTCAATCGCTAAGCCCATTGTGGCCAACTGAGTTTCGACATCGCTAATGTTTTTGCCGTCAATGTCTTGCGACAACAGAATGACGGTTGAATCGGTCGGTGACTCACTTGCGGTGTTTGAAGGGGTCGCCGAAGCCGACACCGTTTGTGTTTTGGTTGGGCTGGCGGTCGGGCCAGGGGCCACTAGGTTCGCAACGATAGCGGTCAAGATGCCAACAGCGCTCAAAACCAGAAGCGAAATAACCAAGATCCAAGGCCAAACAACTTGCTTTTCGGGCGTTGCAGGCAACTCTGCGGGGTCAACAGTCAGAACCTGAGTGCGCGTGGTGTCAAGATTTGGCATGACCTTAGTGGCGGTGTCACTGCTCGAACTTGCTGTGCCGTTTAGCAAAGCCTCTGCCTTTTGCGCCAAAACTAAAGC
>CAIYTL010000074.1 GCA_903929105.1 uncultured Micrococcales bacterium
ATCAACTTTTACGCCTGCTTGAGACGCCTTATAAAGGGCATCAATGACTTTTTCATCGACCAACGAGTTGACCTTCACCAAAATGCCAGACTTTTTGCCAGCTGCATGGTTCGCAATTTCGGCATCAACACGTTCGACAAGCCCGTCGCGCACGCCGTTTGGCGAAACCAACAGACTCTTAAAGTTGGTCTCTGGTGCATAACCGCTCAATTGGTTGAAGAGCTTGGTGAGGTCTTCGCCAACTGAATCGCGCGATGTGAGCAGACCGTAGTCTTCATAAAAGCGCGCCGTCTTTGGGTTGTAGTTTCCGGTGCCTACGTGGCAGTAGCGGCGAAGCAAACTGCCCTCTTGGCGAATCACGAGTGAGAGCTTGCAGTGAGTCTTTAGGCCGACGATGCCATAAACCACGTGAACGCCGGCCTGCTCAAGTTTGCGAGCCCAGGCGATGTTGTTTTGTTCATCAAAACGAGCTTTGATTTCAACCAGAGCCAGCACCTGTTTGCCTGCTTCAGCGGCCTGAATTAGAGCGTCAACAATCGGTGAGTCACCCGAGGTGCGATACAGGGTTTGTTTGATTGCAAGCACTTTAGGGTCGGCAGCCGCCTGCTCAAGAAAAGCTTGAACGCTGGTTGCAAAAGATTCATAAGGGTGGTGCAACAGAATGTCGCGCTGACGCATTGCGCCAAAGAAGCTCAGCGGCTCGTCGTCTGGGCCAACCAGATAGCGGTTAGTAACAACGTGGTGCGGGGCGAAGTGCAAGTCTGGGCGACCCATGAAGGCAATCTCGCTGAGACCCTTGAGGTCAAGGGGAGCCGGCAGGTGATAAACATCGGCTTCTTCAACATCAAGTTCGCTCATTAGCAGTTCGAGCACCTGCGGGTTGATGTCTAGGGCAACTTCGAGTCGAACCGGTGGGCCAAAGCGTCGACGCAACAACTCCTTTTCAAGGGCAAGAAGCAGGTTCTCGCCGTCGTCTTCGTCAACGTCTAGGTCTTCGTTTCGCGTCACTCTAAAGGCGTGATATTGAAGAACATCCATGCCTGGGAACAGCTGGCCGAGGTGCTGGCCGATGATGTCTTCTAGCGGAACAAATCGGGCGTTGGTAACGCCAGAATTACCCGGCACTCGAACAAAGCGAGGCAGCAGCGGTGGCACTTTGACACGCGCAAAGAGCTCTTTGCCGTTTTGCGGGTTTCGAACCACAACAGCAAGGTTCAGTGACAGACCTGAAATGTAAGGGAACGGATGAGCTGGGTCGACCGCTAGGGGTGTCAGCACCGGAAAAATCTGGTTCTGAAAATAACTGTGCAGCGCCTCTTGTTCGCTGGCTTCAAGATCATTCCAGTGGTTCAAACGAATGCCCTGAGCTTCAAGGGCAGGCAAAATCTCGGTTGTGAAAAGATTGGCTTGTCGCTGCTGCAAATCATGGGCAACTTTTGAGATTTCGGCCAAAACGTCTTGGGGTGACAGGCCCGAACTTGAGGTAACAGCTAAACCAGTTGCAATGCGACGCTTTAGACCTGCAACTCGCACCATGAAGAACTCGTCGAGGTTCGAAGCGAAGATGCTCAAATAGTTGACGCGCTCAAGCAAAAACAAATTTGGATCTTCGGCCAGTTCGAGCACGCGCTGATTAAATGCCAACCAGCTCAGCTCGCGGTCGAGGTAACGCTCGGCGCTAGGCGAAAAGTCGGCCGTTTCGATAGCCATAGTTTCTTCAGACATAGTTCAAATCTTGGCACCATTTGGTTGCCACTGGGTTAACTTTTAGAGAGCAACTTCTTGGTCAAGGTCGGCATCATCGTTCAGATTGAACCGATAACCAACGTTTCTAACGGTGCCAATCAAACTTTCGAGATCGCCTAGTTTTGCTCTTAGTCGACGAATGTGAACGTCAACCGTGCGCGTGCCACCAAAGTAGTCATAACCCCAAACCTCACTCAACAGCTGTTCGCGGGTGAAAACACGGCCAGGGTGTTGGGCTAAAAAGCGAAGCAGTTCAAACTCTTTAAAAGTTAGGTCAAGGGGGCGGCCGTGAACTTTGGCCGAATAGCTCGCCTCGTCGATAACAACGCCCGAGGCCTGAATGGTGTCGCTCTTGGCCACAACTTTGCTGCGGTCGATTGCAATGCGAATTCGAGCATCAATCTCGCCGGGGCCAGCTGAATCGAGAATAAAGTCTTGGGCACCCCAGTCTGCGCTAATAGCCGCCAAGGCACCTTCGGTAACAACCAAAACAAGTGGCGAACTCAGACCCGTGGTTTGAAGAATTTTGGCGAGTGATTTTGCGTTCGCTAAGTCGCGACGGGCATCTAAGAAAATTAGGTCACTCGATGGCGCGTTTACTAAACTCGCAGGCTCGGCGGCAATGTAGCGCACTCGGTGACTGAGCAGGCCGAGCGAAGGCAACACTTCTCGACCACTTGTGGTCGACAGCACCAGTAGTTGCGCCATTTGGCTCCTGTTCGACATTTAGATTTTACCTGTCAAATGACCCACTAGGGCACCCTCGAGCGAACTTGAAGAAAGGTGAGGCATTATTAACCTGTGAAGAATCGTTGGGCGTTGATTGTGAGCCTTTGGGCTTTGGTGGTCATAAGTGCCGTTTTTGCCATGCTCAGCAGCCCAGACCGATCACACGCGGCGATGTGGTTTGGTGCGATTCTTGCCGGTTCGGTTGCTGGCGTGTCACTAGTGCACCTGTTTAGAGCCGCCAAAGAAGGTTTTGTTCGCGAGCTGATTTATGTTAGCGGCGGTTCATACCTGATTCTTGCCGTTGCTAGTGTGTATCTCTTTGTGAGGAGCTAAACTCGAATCATGCTCGCAC
>CAIYTL010000075.1 GCA_903929105.1 uncultured Micrococcales bacterium
ATCACGTTCTGCAGCTGCAACCATCGCCGCAGCCTGCTTAGCGGCACTCTCGATGATTGACTTGGTCTGAATTTCGGTGTCTGCCAAAAGAGCTGTGGTCTCTTGCTCTGCATTGCGAACCAAATCTACGGCTCGGTTTTGAGCAATTTTGAGAGTCTCGGCTAAATCGGTGCCAAGGTTGTTGAAGTTAATTTCGCCACCAGATTGACGCAACCGAGTTTTTGTGTCGGTGATTTCACGCTTCATCTGAGCAATGACAGATAGTGCTTCTTGGTTCTTCTGCTTGAGGTCTTCAAGTTGTTCGAGCATCGAGGCATACTCGGCGTCTACCTGTTCAGGCGCAAAGCCCTTTTTGGTATAAGAAAAAATTGCAGTCTCGCTCACGGTCAACTTTCATGGCAATAAAAAGATGGGTTTCCAATGTGTAGTTTACCCGAAGCAGTTAATCGGCACAATGCCTTTTTCGGTGAACATTAGCGAACAACCTGTCCGAATCCCATGAAATTCGAGTAGCGAATCGAGTCGATTTTGAAGTCGCTCGAAGTGCCATCAGGCTGGTTGACGCCAGAAGGAATCGCGTTATTCAGAATCAAGAAGAATGGCTGATTGAACGGCCAATTCGAGTGGCTGTCAAAGTAGGTCGAAGCGCCGTTCGCAAAGGTTTGAGTCACTCCTCGGCCGTCGAATGCATCGCGGCAGTACTCGACGCCATCCATGCTAAAAATCACCAGGTTGGGCATCGATTGAATGCCCCACGTGTGGTAGGCCCCAGAGACATCTGAAAGCGGCGCCGCAGCTGTCACGCCGCCGCCACCGTTCCAATCTCCACCGTTGATTGATGCGAGGCCGTGAAGCGTGCCTTGCACCACCGAGTTGCCGCCCAAGCCCTCGGCAATGTCTAGCTCACCCGAGGTTGGCCATTGGGTGGTTCCGAATACTTGATTCGGTGGGGCATAGTTATTGCCCAGCATCCAAATGGCCGGCCAGTTGAAACTGCCGGTCGGAAACTTAGCGCGAATTTCAAGGTCACCATATTGAAACGCCAATTTTTGCGCGGTCCAAATGCGAGCAGAGATCCATGTTCCGCCAACTTTGGTGGTATGAATCACAAGGTTGCCCTGCCCGTCAGTTGACGCTGCCGATGGGTCGTTGTATTCCATTTCGCCAGTGCCATAAGTGCAGAGCCCCAACTCGTCGCAGCCGTCGCCATTCAGGCCGGTGAAATCTCTAGCTGAAGGCGCCGTGCCCCGTGCTTCGTTAAAGTCTTGAATCCAGAGCAATCCTGGTGTGGGCGTGAAGCTGACTGTAGCCCGGTCGGCTACTGCTGCTTTGGCGAACTTTGAAGAAAGCCCGCCGCTGGCTACTGAAATTGGCACAGTCAAACCCAGGCTTTTCAGATACCCCTTTATAGCGTTCGCTCTGGCGAGGCCATTTTTGTTGATTTTAGTTTTTGCCGTCGAAAAGCTGGTGAAACCAATGATCGAAACCGCGGGCGCGAGGCGCATTTTTTCATATTGAGAATAGAGAGTCGCTTGTGCCAGTGAGGTAAGTTTCGATGTTCCAGGTGCAAAAGTTATTGTCTTTGAAACCGTCGAAGTAGCAGCTTCGGCCGAACTAACTGCACCGCCGATTGAGATCGTCGTGGTTGAAACCAATGCGATGCCCAAGGCAAAGACCAGGGCAACTGTGTGAAAGCGGTTTCTTCTCATGTCACAAGTCTAAGTCGAATGCCATGAACCAGTGCCATGAAAATGCGAAACCCCGCAGGTTCAGAACCTGCGGGGTTTCGCGTTAGATAACTGGGCCTACGAAGGCAGGTTCCAAGTTGCTACCAACTCGGCGCGACGAGCCGTGGCGTTGTGCTGCTTTGCGATGCCTCGGGCGTTCGAGCTGAATACAGCCTTGACACCTAGTAGTCGCAAATAGGCCACAACGTTCTTAGCGCGGGCATATGAGAGCTTGCGGTCATTGCTGGTGTTCGGGGTTTTGAATACAAAACCCTCCACAACAACTTTGACGCCGGCGCCAGCCTTGAGTTGCTTGCTGATTGCACGTAGCTTCGCACGAGTCGATGCCGAAAGCTTCGACGAGTCACCGCTGAAATAGAACACAGCTTTGATCGACTTGTGGGTTGAAGCTGGAGTTACAACCGGGGCATTCAAACTGAACTTCGCCACACAAGTTACGTCTTGTGTAGGAACGAAGCTAATCTGTGCGTGAGTTGTGCTGAAGCTAGAAGGTGAGCAAACCCATCCGTCGAACTTCGAACCCTGTGCTGCAGTAGCGACAGACACAAAGTGTTCGCCGGCTGCTACCGAAGCAGTTGAGACGGTCACCGAGCCGTGGCCGGTGCCACTCTTGGTAACTGACACCTGGTGGTGCACAACTGAGCACGCACTTGGGTCACCAACGAAGGTAACCGATGAGCTTGCGACGTACTCGTCAGAATACGAAGGCTGCGGTGGGTTGTCACCAATCTTGGCAGCGTACAAACGAAGTGTTACAACGTGAGTGTCGCAACCACCAAAGAATGACCAGTCAGCTGGGTTCGGTGCTGTGCTGTATGGGCCGGCTCCAGCAAAGGCGCCGTCGACATATAGAGCCGCAAGCTGGTCTGGGTCTGCGTTACTGGTGAAGTTGACGCTCTCACCGTTCGAGATCGAAGACTTGTCAGCCGTCAAAGTGATCGAAGGGTCACACATTGTTGGGTCGCCTTGCACAGTGACATCAACAGTTGCAACATAAGGGTCTGAGAACGTTGGGTCAGTTGTCATGTCGGCAT
>CAIYTL010000076.1 GCA_903929105.1 uncultured Micrococcales bacterium
CGAGATTCAACACGCTATCGAGCGCGTCAACCGCCACGTTTCGCAAGCCGAATCGATTCGCAAGTTTGAGATTCTGCCAATAGAACTAACCGAGCTTTCGGGCCACGTCACGCCTTCGATGAAGATCAAGCGAAACACTGTTCTGAATGACTTTGCCGACGTTGTTGACCGCATTTATGGCACCGATGATGTCGACACCAGAGCCAACGAAGTCAAACCCGCCTAGCGGCCGTCGTCGTTAGCGGCCTGCATCGTTAGCGGCCAGCTGATTTAGCGGGCTAGGAACCAATCGCTCTCGCGCAGTGCGCGCATGGCCAACTTGCGCTCTTCGGCCGTCAACCGGTCAAGATAAAGCAGCCCGTCGAGGTGGTCGCACTCGTGTTGCAGCGCCTGCGCCATCAAACCTGAACCGCTGAGTTCGATGAGGTTGCCGTCGACGTCATAACCTTCAGCTTTAGCGTTCTGATATCGAGCAGTTTTGTGCCACAGACCAGGCACCGAAAGGCAGCCTTCGTCAAGCAAAACTACCTCGCCACTCAACTGCGTGATTTTTGGGTTGATCAAATAACCAACTTTGCCATCGACGTTGTAGCTAAAAGCGCGAATGCCGACACCAATCTGGGTCGCGGCGACACCGGCACGACCGGGCAGTTGGGTGGTATCAACTAGGTCTTCAACAAGGGCACGCACTTTGGCGTCGAACTTGCCATCAGGGCCAGGTACTGCAGGGTCACAAGGCGACTTGAGCACTGGGTCACCAAACAGGCGAATCTCACGAACAGTCATGGGTGTGCTTCAGTGGTTTCGAAACTTGGGCTTAGCCCTGGTTTAGAGCGTCAACCACATAGGCAGCCAACTCACGGGCAGCATCGCGGGTGTGCTTGTTTAGGTCGGCGAACTTGATCACTGAGCCGGCAGCAAGTGCTGGGTCATAAGGCACGCGAACCACGTGGCGCACGCGCGACTTAAAGTGCTGCTCGATCTCGTCAAGCTTGACCAACTGAGTTGCCTGAGTTGCGGTGTTGAGGGCAACGATTGAGTTGCGAACCAGCTCGCCATAACCGTTAGCTTCAAGCCAGGTCAAGGTTTCGCTAGCAAGGCGAGCCTCGTCAACCGAACCACCTGAAACAATCACAAGACCGTTAGCACGCTGCAAAGTTGGGCGCATTACCGAGTGAACAATGCCTGTTCCGCAGTCGGTCAAAACAATGCTGTAGTAACGAGCAGCCATGTCGGCAACCACGTTGTAGTCGCCCTCGTTGAAAGCTTCAGACAACATCGGGTCGCTGTCTGATGCCAAAACGTCAAGACGGGTGACATCGCGCGAAACCATGGTTGAAAAGTCGTTGAAGCCGTCAATAGCTGCGGCACGGTTAACCACATCGCGCACCGTGAAGCGGGTTGATTTGCTGACTCGCTCGGCCAAAGTGCCGCGGTCAGGGTTAGCGTCGATGGCAATAACTCGGTCTTCGCGAACAGTTGCCAATGCCATGCCAAGCAAGGTGCTGATGGTGGTCTTGCCCACGCCACCCTTGCGAGTCAAAATCGGCACAAACTTTGCGCCACCCTCAAGGCTCGCACCAATGCGAGCGTCAATCGCTTTGCGCTCACGAACTTTAGCCGAGTCACCAAGGTTGATGGTTTTTAGAGTTACAAAATAAAAGAAACGACGAAAACCGCTCTCAGGCGCTGGGCGGTTGCGAGCACTTTGGTCGAGCAAACGGTCGGCGGTGAGCATGGCAGCTGGCTCTGGTTGGTCAAAAGCCTCGCCGCGCAAACTGTCACGGCGGCTATAGGTGGCTCGCGCAAAAACTGCGCTGTTCTCGCTTGACTCAGAAGGGGCCAAATCGAAAACCGGTGCTTCAGGAGTAACAACCGTGACCACGCTGGTCGCTGGAGTCACATCAACAGTGCCAGCATCAACAGCAACTTCGGCTAGCGAATAGTCAGGCTCGGTGGCAGTGGTTTCTTCGGCTGCCGGTGTCGGCAAATCTACTGGCCCTGATTCAGGGTTTTTTCCGAAAATAGCCATAGTTGGCCCTCCTAAACGGTGAAGCTAACCATCGATGGCGCTGAGGGTTTGCTAGCCCCTAGTTTAGCAAAGTTAGCGTTAGCCGCTTATTGCCCAAAGGTTAGGCTTCGATCACCATGATGAGGTCGCCTGCGTCAACCGACTGAGTCTTGGTCACAGCCAAACGACGCACAATGCCAGCGCTGGTGGCCGTAATAGTGGCCTCCATCTTCATAGCCTCAATGGTGGCAACCGGCTGGCCCACCGCAACCGGTGTGCCCTCGACAACCTGCAAAGTCACAACACCGGCGAACGGCGCAGCAACTTGAGTTAGGTCATTAGCGTTAGCTTTTTCAGCCGAAACCGTATTCACAGCAATCTTGCGGTCACGCACGTTAATCGGGCGCAACTGGCCGTTCAAAGTAGCCATAACCGTGCGCTCACCCTTTGAATCAGGCGAACCGATGGCTTCGAGACCAACAAACAGTTGAACTCCGCGGCTGATTTCAATGATGTGCTCGCGCCCCTGCTCAAGACCATAAAGGTAATCAACAGTGTCAACCTGGTCGAGGTTGCCGTAGGTTTCGCGAGACTTCAAGAACTCAGCGGTTGGGGCTGGGAACAACAGGCGGTTCAAAGTTGAACGTCGAACAGCACTGCTTGAACCCTGAAGCGCCTCAAGGTCTTCGGGTGAAACCGGGGTTACCCCGAACTTCGGGTGCTTGCCCTGAAGAACTTTGGTGCGGAACGGCTCAGGCCATCCGCCAGGCAAATCACCGAGTTCACCGGCCATAAAGCCGATAACCGAGTCGGGAATGTCGTAGTTTTGCGGGTTTTCAGCAAAGTCAGCTGGGTCGGCGTTAACCGCAACCAGGTGCAAAGCTAAGTCGCCAACAACTTTTGAAGACGGAGTCACCTTGGTTGGGCGACCCAGAATGCGGCTGGCAGCTGCATACATGTCTTCAACACGCTCAAAATGATCGCCCAGACCAAGCGCGATTGCCTGCTGGCGAAGGTTTGAAAGCTGACCACCAGGAATCTCGTGGTTATAAACTCGGCCGGTTGGGCCTGGCAAACCAGATTCAAACGGCGCATAGACGTTGCGCACGGCCTCCCAATAAGGCTCAAGCTGGGTGACTGACGAAAGTGGAATGCCGGTGTCGCGAGGTGTGTGCGCCAAAGCAGCAACCCGCGCCGACGCCGATGGCTGACTCGTGGTGCCGGCCATTGGAGCACTGGCAACATCAACCGCGTCAACCCCCGCGTTGATCGCAGCCATAAGGGTGGCTAGCTGACCGCCTGCGGTGTCGTGAGTGTGAAGGTGAACTGGCAGGTCAAAACGCTCGCGAAGCGCCGTGATGAGCTTTTCAGCGGCAACTGGACGCAAAAGGCCAGCCATGTCTTTAATTGCAAGAATGTGCGCCCCAGCGTCAACAATTTGCTGAGCCAAACCCAAGTAATAGTCGAGCGTATAAAGCTTTTCTTCGGGGTCAAGCAGGTCGGCGGTGTAACACAGCGCAACCTCGGCAACCGCGGTGCCCGTGGCAAGCACGGCATCGATCGCCGGCTTCATTTGGTCAACGTCGTTTAGAGCGTCAAAGATTCTAAAAATGTCAACGCCGGTGGCAGCAGCCTCGGCAACAAATGCTTCGGTTACTTCGGTTGGATACGGCGTGTAACCGACAGTGTTGCGACCGCGCAAAAGCATTTGAATGCACAGGTTTGGCATTGCTGCGCGCAGCGCCGCCAGACGTTCCCAAGGGTCTTCACCCAAGAATCGCAAAGCAACGTCGTAGGTTGCACCACCCCAGGCTTCAACCGAAAGCAACTGCGGAGTCAACCTGGCAACATAAGGTGCCACCTGAACTAGGTCGCGGCCACGAACTCGAGTAGCCAAAAGTGACTGGTGGGCGTCGCGGAACGTGGTCTCGGTAACAGCGACTGCGGTTTGAGCGCGAAGTGCTTTGGCAAAAGCCACCGGGCCAAGCTCGAGCAGCTGCTGGCGCGAGCCGGCAGGCGCTGCGTTCTTGAGGTCAACTTTTGGCAGCTTGACGCTAGGCGAAATGTGGTGTCCGCGAGGGCCGTTTGGCTGGTTGACGGTGGTGTCGGCGAGCCAAGTCAAAATCTTGGTGCCGCGGTCTTTCGAAGGCTTTGCGGTGAAAAGCTGCGGGCGCTCGTCAATGAAAGATGTGCTTAGGTCACCCGAGGCGAACACTGGGTCGGCCAAAACGGCCTGCAAGAACGAAATGTTGGTTGAGACACCGCGAATGCGAAACTCGGCGAGCGCACGCTTGCCACGGGTGACCGCTGAGTTGAAGTCGCGGCCAACTGAAATCAGCTTGACCAACAATGAGTCAAAGTGCGGGCTAACCTCAACACCGGTTGCAACGGTGCCGCCGTCAAGGCGAATGCCCGCGCCACCCGGTGAACGGTATGTAGTGATTTTGCCGGTGTCTGGTCTAAAGCCTTGAGCTGGGTCTTCGGTGGTGATTCGGCACTGCATGGCAAAACCGTGCATGCTGATCTTGTCTTGGGTTAGACCGAGGTCGGCCAAAGTTTCACCCGATGCGATGCGCATTTGGCTTTGCACAAGGTCGACGTCGGTGATCTCTTCGGTCACTGTGTGCTCAACCTGAATGCGAGGGTTCATCTCAATAAAGACGTGCTTGCCGGCGTTGTCGCCAACTGTGTCAACTAAGAACTCGACGGTGCCGGCGTTCTTGTATCCGATTTCTTTAGCAAAAGCTACGGCATCGCGATAAAGAGCCTGACGAAGCTCTTCGGTGATGAGTGGTGCTGGGGCGATTTCGACAACCTTCTGGTTGCGACGCTGAATCGAGCAGTCGCGTTCGAATAGGTGACTGACACCACCGGCACCGTCGGCAAGAATTTGCACCTCAATGTGACGAGGGCGCAAAACCGCTTGTTCAAGAAACACGCGAGCGTCGCCAAAGGCACTTTCAGCCTCACGCATAGCCTCGCCCAAAGCACCGGGCAGGTCTTTAGCTTCAGCCACGCGGCGCATGCCACGACCGCCACCGCCTGCAACGGCTTTGACGAATAGCGGAAACCCGAAGTCGACCGAAGCCGCAATGATTTCGTCAGCGTTAGCTGACTGAATGCTCGATTTTAGAACTGGAACACCGGTGCGAATCGCAGCTTCTTTGGCGTTCACCTTGTTGCCGGTCATGTGCAAAATGTCGGCGCTCGGGCCAATAAAAGTAATGCCGTTGTCGGCAGCTGCCTGAGCCAAGTCAGGGTTTTCGCTTAAGAAGCCATAACCCGGATAAATCGCGTCGGCACCTGATTCGAGAGCCACACGAATGATTTCTGAAACGTCAAGATAAGCGCGCACCGGGTGGCCCTTGGTGCCAATCTGGTAGGCCTCGTCAGCTTTTAGGCGGTGAGCCGAGTTGCGGTCTTCATATGGGAACACGGCAACAGTCTTTGCACCAAGCTCATATGCTGCTCGAAAAGCGCGAATCGCAATCTCACCGCGGTTAGCCACCAGGATCTTCTTGAACATTCAGTCGTCACCGTTCTGTAAAACGTTTGAATAAAAGGTAGCCTATTGAGGTGCATGTTCTTAGCGTTAGCTCCCTAAAGGGAGGCGTCGGCAAGACCACCGTAGCCTTGGGTTTGGCTTCGGCTGCTTTCGCACGCGGGCTGAGGACTCTTGTTGTTGACCTTGACCCGCAATGTGACGCAACCACCGCGTTAGGCGCCATTGGGGATTTTCGCGAAACTAGTGCCGATGTTTTGCAATCACCCCGACACAACGTTGTGCATAGGTCTATCGTAGCTTCAAGTTGGGCTCAGGTTCATGCCGGAAACATAGATGTAATGATTGGCAGCCCCAAGGTTTTAATGTTCGACACCCCACAGCCAACCTTGAGTGACGTTTGGAAGCTTGAAGAGGGCCTTTCGAAGGTTGAAAAACAGTATGACCTTGTGATTATCGACACTCCCCCGTCGATTAACGGCCTAACCCGCACCGCTTGGGTTTCGAGTGACCGGGTTTTGGTTGTTACCGAGCCTTCTTTCTTTTCGGTGGTCGCTTCAGACCGCGCCATCAAAGCCATTGCCGAGATTTCGGGCAACATCAATAAACGCCTGAAATCGGTCGGTGTTTTGGTGAACCGTTTTCAACCGCAGTCGCAAGAACACCAGTTTCGAATCAAAGAACTGGTTGAAATGTTTGGGTCTAAGCTTTTGCCGGTTCGCCTTGAAGAGCGCGCAGCTATGCAACAGGCTCAAGGCGCTGCCCGCCCGATTCACAGCTGGCCGGGCGAAACCGCGCAGGCTTTGGCGCTGCAGTTCGACGAAGTTCTTGATATTGTGCTCGACTCTTTCGACGCGGCCCCGGGCGCGACTTTAGCCGAAACCTCTGGCAGCGATTCTCAGGCCGAAACTGCCGCGCCGTTGAGCCGCCGCGACCGCAAAGACTCCAAAGCTAAAAAGAAGAAAGCTAAAGCCGAAAAACCTAAGAAACGCGGCAAAAAAGCTGAAAAGTTTGCACCGCACCGCGGTGAAGATGGCTCAGAAACTGTGAGCTTAGATTCGTTTGAGAATCAGTTCTTAGAAATTTTAGAAGAAGGCAACTAAAAGCTAGATAGCTTTTTTGCTTTGACGTCGAGCGCTCAGCTCATCAACGTCGTCGATGCTGCTGGTGCTGATGTTGACCAGGCTGGCCTCAACCTCGCGAAGCACTTGACCTACGGCAATGCCGAACACTCCCTGGCCACGACCTACTAGGTCAACCACTTCGTGCTCGGTAGTGAACATATAAACTCGGGCGCCGTCGCTCATCATGGTGATGCGAGCGAGGTCGCTGATGCCCTGCGAACGAAGGTGATCAACGGCAACGCGAATCTGTTGAAGTGAAATGCCGGTGTCGAGCAAACGCTTGACCAGCTTTAGAACAAGAATGTCGCGAAAAGAATAAAGACGCTGGGTTCCTGAACCCGAAGCACCCTGAACCTGTGGCTGCACAAGCCCGGTGCGGTCCCAGTAATCAAGTTGGCGATAGGTGATGCCAGCCGCTGAAGCTGCCGTTGTGCCGCGGTATCCGCTGCGAGGGTCGATCACTGGCAGGCCCTCGGTTACTAGCAGCTCGCTGTATTCTGGAGCGCCGTCGTTGATTTCTGTCATCGGGGCTCCTTTCTGTTAGCGCTGCCGAAGTTCAAGTCTGATTGACTTTTAGGTTTTCTGCCAGCAAAACTGACAGAAACTTAAAGGTTCAACCTCAGGTTTAATTGTTGTCGGTATTGCCGTCAAAGGCGGTTAATTTTTAATTTCGGCGTGTCGAGCTTTTGAAGCCCGAATTAGTCGTCTGAGTTGGCGTCGATCTGACCGATTTCGCGGTCGATGATCTCGTTGCGAATCGTGTTGAAAAGGTCTTGCAGCTGACGCGCAAGATATTCGGCACGAGCGCGTGACGAGGTGTCTTTGCGGCTCAACACCGGCTTAATGACGCCCTCGATAATGCCGATCTCACGCTCAGCCTCAACGCGCAAAGCATTTAGGTGGCGTGGTGTTAGACCAAACTTTTGCAACTCAACTAGCGCTTTAGCGATCTCAACATCATTCACACCATAAGGTGCTGCGCCGATGAGCTTGGCATCTTGAGCGGCGGTTACGATGTTGTCGGTGATTCCGCTCTGGCTTACAAGGTCGAGCGAGGTGAGCTTTTTAGCGCGCGAACGAACCGGCTTTGCCTCAGGCAAACCAGGCAGGCTCGGCTGGCGACCAGCATCAAGGTCTTCAAAATACTCTTTGATGACCTTCAGTGGCAAAAAGTGGTCGCGCTGCAACTGCAAAGCCAAACGCAAACGGTCAACTTCGGCCTGGCGAAACTTGCGATAACCCGAGTCGGTGCGAAGCGGAGTAACCAAACCTTGGTCTTCTAAAAACCTGAGTTTTGAGTTAGTGAGGTCACTAAACTCGCCGCGCAACAAATTAAGCACTTGACCAATGGTCAGAAGCTTAGGTTCGCGGCCCCCAATCGGGCTAACAGGTTTAAGAGCAGGCATTTTTAGTGACCGGCCACCAAATCAACTGGTGAAGCGTGAAAAACCAACTTGAACTTGCCGATCTGAACTTCGGCACCATCGTCGAGCAAAGCGCTGTCGATGCGAACACCGTCAAAATAGGTGCCGTTGAGCGAAGCCAAGTCTTTGACCTGAAAAGATTTGCCAATGCGGTGAAACTCGGCGTGACGACGTGAAACAGTGACGTCATCTAAGAAAATGTCTGCATTTGGGTGACGGCCAGCAGTGGTGATGTCAGAGTCAAGCAAAAAGCGCGCGCCAACCTCGCCACCGCGACGAACAATAAGCAAAGCTGAACCCGAAGGCAAAGCCTTAATTGCGGCTTGCTCTTCAAAGCTCAAAGCTTTGTCGTCAGCTAGCAGTTCGCTGCTAAAACGCTGGGTGGTCAACACCTCAGGTTCGTTATTTGGTTCAGAAATTCCAACCATTTTGACTCCTCTAGAGCCCTAAGTTTAGCTGACTCTAAGATGTGCTTTTTGCGGTTTTCACCACATCGGCAACCTGTTTAACATAAACGAAACCAGCCCACCAATAAAGACCTACGCCCCATAAGGCAAACGCCCAAGCTAACGGTTTAACAACAACCGCGGCATCAACCCAAATGTTTGCAATAAGCAGTAACGGAAAAGCGTAAAGCAGCGCCATAGTGCCAGCTTTGCCCAAATAGTGCACCGGCAACGGGCCGTATCCGTGGGGCTCCAGGTCGGCGTGCCTGTGGGCGTAGGTCTTTATTGGTGGGCTGGTTTCGTTTATGTTAAACAGGTTGCCGATGTGGTGAAAACCGCAAAAAGCACATCTTAGAGTCAGCTAAACTTAGGGCTCTAGAGGAGTC
>CAIYTL010000077.1 GCA_903929105.1 uncultured Micrococcales bacterium
CCAGCGGTGTCGATCATGTCGTCAACCAAAAGGCAAGTGCGGCCTCGAACATCGCCGACGAGTTCGTGCACCGAAACCTGGTTTGGCACGTTTGGGTCGCGGCGTTTGTGAATGATAGCTAGCGGCGCACCTAGGCGTTCAGCCCAAATGTCGGCAACGCGCACACGGCCTGAGTCTGGTGAAACTACAGTTAGCGGCTCGTGACCCCAACGCTGTGCAACATAATCAGCTAGGTCTGGCAAAGCCCAAAGGTGATCAACCGGACCATCAAAAAAGCCTTGGATCTGCGGGGTGTGAAGGTCAACCGACATTAGACGGTTGGCGCCAGCCGCCTTATAAAGGTCTGCCATTAGGCGAGCTGAGATTGGCTCACGGCCCTTGTGCTTTTTGTCTTGGCGGGCGTATGGAAAGAATGGGGCAACCACGGTGATGCGCTTGGCACTGGCGCGCTTGAGAGCGTCGACCATGAGCAGCTGTTCCATAACCCAGTTATTGATTGGAGCTGGGTGTGCTTGAATCACAAACGCGTCAACACCGCGCACGCTTTCTTCGTAGCGCACAAAAGTTTCACCGTTAGCAAAGTCATATGCGGTGGTAGGCACCAGCGAGGTGCCCAAAAGTTCTGCCACTTCATTGGCAAGGCCTGGGTGAGCACGGCCGCTCACCAAAACTAGACGCTTAGAGTTGCTCGCTTTGATGTCCAATTTGTGGCCCTTCTTAGTCTTGCTCGGTGGTTTCAGTTGAAGCTTTTTGAATCTTCTCAGCTGCGTCAGCGGCCTCAGCAGCAGCGGTGCCGGCGCGGTTTTGCTGAACCCAACCGCCAAGGTTGCGCTGCGGCGAAACGTTCATAGCTAGCGCGCCAGGGTCAACGTCTTTGCGAACCACGGTGCCTGCTGCTGTGTAGGCTCCGTCGCCAATTCTAATCGGCGCAACAAAGACGTTGTGCGAGCCGCTTCGCACCCCACGGCCGATTATGCTGCGGTGCTTGTTCACGCCGTCGTAGTTAGCAAAAATGGTGCCTGCGCCAATGTTCGAGCCTTCGCCGATTTCGGCATCGCCCACATAGCTGAGGTGCGGAACCTTGCTGCCCGCGCCAATAACCGCGTTCTTGGTTTCAACAAAGGTGCCGATTTTGCCGTCGGCGCCAAGCTCAGTGCCGGGGCGCAAATATGCGAACGGGCCGACGGTGGCGTCATCGCCAATGCGTGAACCCGTGACGTGAGATTTAACGACGGATGCCCGCTGCCCAACCGCACTATCAACCAACCAAACCTCAGGGCCTACCGTTGCGCCCGCACCAACTGAGCTGAGCCCCTTGAGGTGGGTGCCTGGCAAAAGTGTGACGTCTTCGGCCAGCTGCACGGTCACATCGATGAACGTGCTAGCTGGGTCAAGAATGGTAACGCCTGCGCGCTGCCAAGATTCGCAAATGCGCCAGTTCAGCTCGGCCGCGACTTCGCTCAACTGAACGCGGTCGTTGATGCCTGCAACCAACCATGAGTCATCGATGGCAATGGCTTGAACTTGGCCGCCTGCGCGCAAAATTTCAGCGGCTGCGTCGGTGAGGTATTTTTCGCCTTGAGCGTTGTGCGTGCCAACGTTGGCTAGGGCGGCGCGCAGGGCGGCTGCGTCGAACACATAAACGCCCGCGTTCACCTCGTCGATCTCAAGTTGGCCTTCGCTGGCGTCGCGTTGTTCAACGATCTCGATGAACTCGCCGTCGTTGCTGCGCAAAATGCGACCGTAGCCGGTTGGGTCTTCGAGAAACGTGGTGAGCAAAGTGGCTGAAAGCCCTGCGTCTAAATGAGTTTCAAGCAGCGCTTCGATGGTGGCAACATCGAGCAAAGGAACATCGCCGCTGGTGACAACAACGGCGCCTTCGAAGTCGGCTGGCAAAGCAGCTAAGCCGCATTCAACAGCGCGACCGGTGCCAGGAATCTCGTCTTGCTCGGCAAGTTTGGAGGTTGGAAAAAATGCGTTGACATATTCGCCAATAATGTCTTTTTCGTGGCGAACCACAGTCACCACGTGGGCGGCGTCAAGTGCGCTGGCTGTGTAGAGTGCGTGGCCGAGCAGCGGAATGCCGGCAAGTTCGTGCATAACTTTAGGTTTTGACGAACGCATGCGAGTGCCTTGACCAGCAGCTAGAACCAAAACTGCGAGGCGACTCTCTAGCATTGCGCTCCTAACCGCTTTTGTTTTGCTGGCCTACCAGGATTCGAACCTAGACAAGCGCCTCCAAAGGGCGCGGTGCTGCCGTTACACCATAGGCCACCGTGCGTTAACTTGCCGAGGCAGGTTTAGCACGGTCTAAGTCTGCCATAAGTTGGCATGCCTCGGGCGGGTTTTGCAGTGTTTCGCAGGCGCAACTAGCTCAGCAGCTCGGTGACCTCAAGCCATTCCAGCTCAAGACCTTCACGCTTAGTGTTGAACGCTTCTTGCTGCGCGACCATCTCGGCTAGGCCATCAAAATCACTTTGGTCAAAAGTAGCCATTTTGACATGCAGTGCGGCTTCTTCGGTGCTGATTTTTTCTAGCATTCGCTCAATGCGCGCCAGGTTCTTTTCGGCATCACGTCTGGCAGCACTGCCGGCTGGCAAAGCATTAGGGTTCGCCGCAGGTTTTGCAGTGCCGTTGTTAGAGCCCGCGTTGGCAGCAGCATTCGCACTGTTGCCGGCACTCGAGTTTAGGCCGCCCGGCAAGCGACCGTCGCCACTTTTAACCTGGCCCAAACTGTGTTTGCGCAGGCGCAGGTATTCATCGACTCCCCCAGGCAAGTGACGCAGGTGGCCATCGCCCAGCAGGGCATATTGCATGTCGGTCACGCGCTCAAGCAGATAACGGTCGTGGCTCACGACGATCAACGTGCCCGGCCAAGTGTCAAGCAAGTCTTCGATTGCCGCCAACATGTCGGTGTCGAGGTCGTTGGTTGGTTCATCAAGAATCAACACGTTAGGTTCACCGAACAGCAATCGAAGCAGTTGCAATCGGCGGCGTTGGCCACCGCTGAGCTCGCCAATTGGGGTTTGCAACTGGGCGCTGCTAAAACCAAGTTGTTCGACCAACTGCGAAATGTTCACTTCTTTTTTGTCGACCCTAAAGTAGGTTCTTTCGCGAGCAATCAGTTCAAAGATTTTGTCATTCGCAAACTCGTCAAGCTCGCGCACATCTTGGCTTAGAGTTGCCATCACCACAGTTTTGCCGCGCTTGATTTTGCCTGAGTCTTGCTCAAGCTTGCCGGCCATCAGGCTGAGCAGCGTGGTCTTGCCGGCGCCATTAACGCCGACCAAACCAAAGCGGTCACCAGGGCCAAGCCGCCAAGTAACATCTTTCAGCAGCTCGCGCTCGCCAATGCTATAAGACATGTCTTCAACATCAACCACATCTTTGCCCAGGCGAGCGGTTGCCAGCTTTGACAACTCAACGCGGTCACGCGGTTCAGGTTCGCCGGCGATGAGTTCGGCGGCAGCATCCATGCGAAATTTGGGTTTAGTTGTGCGTGCCGGAGCACCTCGACGCAACCAGGCCAGCTCTTTGCGCAAAAGGTTTTGGCGCTTGTTTTCGCTCGCCGCAGCGCTGCGGTCACGTTCAGCGCGTTGCAAAATATAGGCAGCATAACCGCCCTCAAAAGGCTCAACAATGCCATCGTGAACCTCCCAGGTGAGGTTACAAACTTCATCAAGAAACCAGCGGTCGTGAGTTACGACCACGAAAGCACCGGCGTTTGAAGCCCAGCGATTCTTGAGGTGAGCCGCCAGCCAAGCCACACCCTCAATGTCGAGGTGGTTGGTTGGTTCATCGAGCATGATGATGTCAAAATCTTGCACCAACAAAGCAGCGAGCGTAACGCGACGGCGCTGACCACCACTCAAATCTTTGATCTGGCGACTAAAGTCGAGGTCAGTCAACAGACCAGAAATCACGTCGCGAATCTTGGCGTCGCCAGCCCATTCATGCTCGTCAAGATCACCAACCACAGCCTGAC
>CAIYTL010000078.1 GCA_903929105.1 uncultured Micrococcales bacterium
CTGAAGCCGTTGCACAAATAATGTCACTGCCTCATGGCACACTAGCGGCATGGATACTTTTCTTTTTCTAATCGTTGGCCTAGTTGTCGGTGTGGTCATCGGCTTTCTAATTGGTGGTCGCAAGAAAACTGCAGTCGACGGTTCGAGCGACCTTTCGACGGCGCTGAACCAGTCTCAGATAGCGCTCTCGGGCGCTCAGGCCACAGCCAAGGCCTACGCCGATCAAATCGCACAGCTTCAATCGCAGATTCGCGAAAACCAAGAGAACCAAGCAAAAGAAAACAAGCTCGTTACCGAACTTGCCCCGGTTAAAGAAAATCTGCGTCAGATGCAAGAGGCCGTTGGCAAAATGCAGCAAGAGCGCACTGAGCAGGTCACTCAACTCAATGAAGCAATTCGTCAGTCACTCGAGAGCGACCAACAGTTGCGCAAACAGACTGAGTCACTCGCGAACGCACTCGGCTCAAACCAGGTGCGCGGCCTCTGGGGTGAAGCACAACTGCGCAAGCTAGTTGAGCTCGCAGGATTGCTAAAACATGCTGACTTCGATGAACAGGCAACCATTACCACCGGCCGAGCCGACATGATCATCAACCTTCCTGGAGGCAAGACCCTGGCAATCGACAGCAAAGTGCCTTTTAACTCATATCAAGAAGCTTCAAAAATTAGCCAAATCGCCGACGGAGCCGAAAAACTGCGTCGCGAGCAACTGCTGAAGGAACACGCCAAAGCTGTGCGTGGGCACATCGATGACTTGGCTAAGCGTTCTTATTGGACATCACTAAATGCCAGCCCAGACTTCGTAATCGCTTTTATTCCAAGTGAAGGATTGCTGTCGGCGGCTATGGACGCAGACCCTGCAATCTTGGAATATGCGTTCGGCAAAAACGTGGCACTTGCCTCGCCGGTGAGTTTGTTCTCAGTGCTCAAGACAATCAACTTTATTTGGCGCCAAAATGTCGACGAAAACCAAGTTCGCAAAATGCTTGAGATTGGCCGTGAGCTTTATGAACGCGTCAACGTAGTCGCAGGTCTAGCCGATGCTCTGGGCCGCTCAATTAAAAGCACCGTGGGCAACTACAACAAATTTGTTGCTAGTTTCGAAAGCCGAATGCTGGTTTCGGCACGCAAGCTAAATGACCTTGATGACAGCTCACTGTCAGTTGCCGAAATCGAAAGCCCGTCGGTGGTCGATGATGCACCGAAACAAATCACGGCCGCAGAGCTGCCTCAACTAGAAACAACCAACGCCACGACACGACCTTCTGACGAAGAAACGCCTGAAAAGTAGCTTAGGCAACTGATTCCGAAGCCAAAAGACCTGCAAACCGCGAAAACCGTAGTTTGCAGGTCTTTTCATTTTTAGAACTTTGTAAGCGTTCGGTATACTTTTGTTCAAACGCGCTCACAAAGATGTTTGCAGCCCAACAGCTAAAACGCCCCCAGGGCAAGTCAAACAAACAAGGAGTCAGGCATGCTCAGCACCTCCAACGCGTCGCCAATCGTAACGCTCACACCAGCGCCGACTCTTGACCGCACCTACTACATCAGCAACTTCGCCGAAGGTGGCGTCAACCGCGCCGACCACGTAACCGAAGAACTTGCCGGCAAAGGCATCAACGTAACCCAAGGACTATTCGTTGGCGGAATCAACGCGCCCGGTGTAGTTCCAGTCGGCAACGCCGACCCAGGTGTGCTGGCCCGCACCGGTTACAGCGAAAAACTGATTCCACTTTGGGTTGAAGGCACCCTTCGCGTGTCAACCACCATCGTTATCGAAAACGGCACCACAACCCGTGTAACCGAAGGCCCTCGCGCGCTAAGTGACGACGACTGGAACGCCGTGATCGACCTGACCGAAGCAACAGTTCGCGACCGCGGCGCCAAGTGGCTCGCAATTGGCGGCGCACTGCCAATCAACAAGAGCACTGGCGAGTTTGTTGACCTAACCCCAATATTTGACCGCATGGATGCCCTGGGCGTCAAAGTTGCCATCGACACCAGCGGCGCCCCGCTGAGCTACCTAGCTCGCAGCGGCCGCCCAACCATCATTAAGCCAAACGCCGAAGAACTTGCATCTGCCGTGGGCCGCACCCTGCACACCGTGGGTGATGTAATCGACGCCGCTCGCGAGCTTTGCGACCACGGTATTGGCGCAGTTCTAGCATCCATGGGTGTTGACGGCATTTTGGCAGTGACCAAGAAATCAATCGTTGGCGCCAAAACCGAGCGTGTGAAGGTTGTAAACACCGTTGGCGCTGGCGACGCAACACTTGCCGGCTTCTTGTCGGCGGTCGCAACTATTCCGGTAGGCAACGGCCCAGAGGTTTATGGCACCGACTTTGACATCGAGACGGGCATCAAGACCGCCGTTCGCTGGGGTGCAATCAAGGTTACTCAGCCAAGTTCAGGTCTGAGCACCGTTGAGAACCTGCCACAAAGTTTCTTCACCGAAACTCCTGACCGCGACAAGCCTCTTGAAGAGCCAGCTATCGCTCACTAGCGCCTATTCGCTGTGTTTGGGCGCGTGTAGCCCTAAAGCAAAGCTAAAGTTCGACGACCTGGGTCAAAACCAGCGGTTCACTCAGGGCACTGTCGAGCACTAAAACCTCAACGCTAACGGCATTCGCGAGTTCTGACTCGGCCAAGCGATGTTCGATTAACCCTCGAGTCAAAGGGCCATCGGTTACACCAGCCATTACAAAAATGTGGCGATCGCCTGAGACTAGCTCGCTAAGGTCAAACTTGCGTTGCAGGTCTAAGCCTGCGGCGAGCGCTGAAGTTCGCTCAGCTTCGGTTTGCGGGGCCAACCGCCCCTGCATGAAACCACCTAACACGTGCACCGCAACCGCCGACGCAACTCCTTCGGGGTTGCCTCCGACGCCGAGCAGAATGTCAACATCGGCGCCTTCGCTGGCAGCCACAACGGCTTGAGCCACATCGCCTTCGGCAAAACTCGCCCACTGGGCTCCGGCAGCTAAAACTTCGGCAATCAAATCGGCGTTGCGGGGTTTATCAATCACAGCAACTCGAATATCGCTAATCGATTTGCCAAGCGCTTCAGAAAGGGCACGGATGTTCGCCGCCGCACTAAAGTCAAGGTCAACCACCGCTCGACCCGCTGCCGATGTTACAAGTTTCTGCATATAAAAAACTTGGTCAGCTATCGCCATCGTTCCGAGTTCGCTTGCCGCAATCACGCTGACGGCCCCAGGCACGCCTGCAGCGGCCAGAGCAGTGCCGTCGATAGGGTCAACCGCAACATCCCAAAGCGGCAAGGCCGCCGAACTCGAGTCAGTGCCTGCGAACCTCTCACCAACAAAAAGCATTGGTGCTTGGTCTTTCTCACCCTCACCAATAACGACTACCCCGTTAAAACCAGACCCAATCAGCGAGGTGCGCATTGCGTCGACGGCGGCGCCATCGACCGCGTTTTTATCGCCTTTGCCAACCAAATGCCGCGAACCTACAACCGCGGCAACCGCCGAGTCAACCAAGGCGCGAGTTTCAGCCGACATGACAAGTGTGTTAACTGTCGACTTTGTCATGTGAAGGCTCCTATTTTGGCGCATAGCTATTGGTAACATCTTAGATAGAGCCCCAAAACCATTGAAACCGAAAGGCCCCGCATGCCTGTTGCATCACCAGACCAATACCTTGAAATGCTTGACCGCGCAAAGACTCAGGGCTTTGCCTACCCAGCAATCAACGTGAGCAGTTCACAGACTCTAAACGCAGCCCTTGCCGGTTTGCAGGCAGCCGGCTCAGACGGCATCATTCAGGTGACCACAGGTGGCGGCGACTATTGGTCAGGCCCAACCATCAAGAACATGGCGTTGGGCGCTGCAGCTATGGCGGCCTTTGCTCGCGAAGTTGCTAAGAACTATGGAATCACCATTGCTTTGCACACCGACCACTGCGCCAAAGACCAGCTCGACAAGCTAGTTCGCCCGCTAATCGCGATTTCTCAAGACCGTGTCAAGCACGGCCAAGACCCACTGTTCAACTCACACATGTGGGATGGCTCAGCTGTCTCGATGGCCGAGAACATGGAAATCGCCAAAGAGATGCTCGCGCTAACCCGCGGCATCGGAGCAGTTCTTGAGATCGAAGTTGGCGTTGTTGGCGGCGAAGAAGACGGCGTTGAGGGCGGCCACGGCGAGCACCTTTACACCACTCCTGCCGACGGCCTCATGACTGCCGAGGCTCTTGGCCTTGGCGAGAACGGCCGCTACATGGTTGCCCTAACTTTCGGCAACGTGCACGGTGTTTATAAGCCTGGTGGCGTTCAGCTAAAGCCAGAACTACTGGGTGAGATTCAGGCAGCTGTTGGCGCTAAATATGGCAAAGACAAGCCATTCGACCTCGTCTTTCACGGCGGTTCAGGCTCAAGCCCCGAAGAAATCGCAACTGCGGTTAGCCACGGCGTTATCAAGATGAACATCGACACCGACCTTCAG
>CAIYTL010000079.1 GCA_903929105.1 uncultured Micrococcales bacterium
GATGATGCATTCAGCGATGATTCAAAACATGGTTTTTTCAGTTTGTACGTAGGTTTGGGGTTCTCTCTCACTTACGTGATTTTTAGTATTTTAGGCCAAGGACTTACGCAGACCTCTCAAGGTTCTTTCACCCTAGAGCCACTCGATTTTGGTGGAGCGATAGCCGCCTTCTTGTTAGTGTCCTTTGCGGCCTTCGCTGGCTTCTCTGCCCGTGAATATGCGCTGAAATCAAAACCAAATTTTGTTACTTTTGCCGTCAAATCAGTAGGAAACTTCATAAAGATCTATTCAGTTATGATTTTGGCCGCCATCATCGTATTTATTCTTTGGCAGGTTATTGAACCGGATTTTAGCGTCGCACACACTTCGAGCCCTTATGTGAGCACATTGACTTCAGACCAAGGTTGGGCTGTGTTCTGGGCCGTCATTTTGTTGCTACCCAACATTTTGATTCAGCTATTTGCTGTTGCCACCGGGGCAAGCTTCGGTTTCGATGCCGTGGGCAAAGATGCAAGCTTCTCGTTGACAACCATTCAAAACCTCAATTTGCCTTTGGACATGATGTCTACGACCTCGATTCTCAACAGATTCGGGCCAATCGCGTTCGTTGCAGTCGCCTTAGTTGTTGTGACCGTGGCTATGATCTCTGGAAGAGCAGCAGCTCGCTCGCTTGGCTACGAAGTAAACACCATTTTCAAGCATTCATTGAATATGTTCGTCATCGCTTGCCTAACGTGGTTTGCCATTAATTTGGCTGGATACCAAGTGCGATGGCAAATCACCGACGACGCCGGCGTGACTTCAAACAATTGGCTAAATTTCGGCGTTACTTTCATCAGCGCCCTGGGGATCTCAACCGTGGTTTCCTTCTTGGCTGCCTGGGCTTCGTCTCGAGGCGCTGCTTTCACAGATTCAGCTTTTCCAAGGCTTTCGGCAATTTTGAGTGAGACTCCTGGTATTGGCCGTCGCTCGAAGTCGGGAACCACCTATGGAATTGTTTTTAGCATTTTACTTTTGGCTGCCTACGTAGCCCCAGTAGCTGCTTCAACGACCAACAGAATCTGGGCCCAGACTGCTGACGGACCATTGCAGGCTGGCACGGACATTGCTAGCAAACTAGAGACCATGCCACTTAAAGACTTGAAAGCCCTTTTTGTGGCTGACAAACCTTCAACTTACAAATGGCTGAGCGATTCGATTCTGAACAAAGCTCGACCAGCGGTTGGATCACTAGTTTCTGCTTCGGCGACAAACAACCTCGGCAATGCGTGGTCGGTGGGAAACCTAGACGCCTCAGTTACAACCGAAATTCGAGGTGATGCAGCGGGCAACCCTGTGACAGTAAACTTCGAGACTACCGCTGAAATGTCGAATCCTTTTCCTCTGCTAGAACACCCCGTGTTCAAACCACTGCTCAAGCCAACGGTTATCAAAATTGGCACTTCTTCGTCGCTAGCAAGTGCTGTCGCGGCCCGAAAGAAACTGAATGTGACGATTAACGGGCAGCCTGCCGCCATTGGCACGTTCTTGGGCATACCGGGTGCTTATCTTGTTACGAGCAACGGCTTTGAACTTGTCGCACCTACCAAGCAGACCTTCTATTCAACCGGCGATTCGGTCAACATCTCTGTTGGAAACCAGATTCAGATTCCAAAAGGTGGCAACGCCAAGATAGAAGCTGTTATTGGGCAACGTGCCAACGCCTGTGCCAAAATGTCGTCAAACGGCTCATCGGGCTGCTTCGGGGCAAATTCGGTTCTAAACGCGTCAAAAATTATTTCCGGTTCTGCTCCCAGTGGTTCTTCGCAATCGCAGGTTGGTGGTTTTGTCGGCTCGAACGTGAAGTGTGACTCGAGCCATCGAAAAGACAACTTGCTAAGTTCGAGCAAAATGCGATCGGTTGCTGATTGCACAATGACAGTTAAGTTCAAGCGAACCTACTACCGCACCGTGACAGTCCAAAAATCGCGCTGCGTTGGTCAAGAAATCTACACATATGGCGGCACACCCGTTGAATGGAATTCATTCACGGGCCGCTGGGAAGACAGCACTTATTATTACTACCCTCAAGATGTGTCTTATGTGAGCTGCTACACACACGAGAATTACAGTGAAGATGTTCGAGGCCCAAAGGTCGCCGACGTCGTGTTGCAATCAGAGGTGAAGTTCTCGGTCACCGCTATAGGAACCCTCGATAAGAAGGGTAAGTTCACGGCAAAAGTGAACTAATAATGTTCTGGGGTACCTGAAGAGTTTTTGCGAACTCTTCAGGTACTAAAACAAACCCATGTCGCCAGCCGCGGCGGTGAGTTCGTCACGCACTGACGGATGCGCCGCCTGGCTGATGATGTTCTGTGCCTGCTGGGCTTGTGAGTGGCCAAAGCAATCGGCAACTCCCTGCTCGGTGACGACGTAGCTGTGTTGAAAACTTGTGACGGGGTCGGTTAGGCGCGGCACGATGGTTGAAACGTTGGCTTTGGCATGCCATGAGGGCAAAGCCATGAACGATTGGCCACCGCGCGCATGCAGGGCGCCGACGATAAAGTCGGTTGAGCCGCCCCATCCGCTATAAATTTCACCGCGAACGCGCGAGGCATTTGCTTGGTCAAAGAGGTCAACCTCTAGGGCTGCGTTAATCGAGGTCATTTTGGCTTGCCTTGCGATTTGGCCAGGGTCGTTGGTTTTTTCGGTGCGCAACATGTGCACGCCTCGGTTGAGGTGCAGCCAGTCATAAAGTTCGCGTGAGCCAAAGATGAAGCTCGCTGTGATCGCAATGTCGGGGTTTAGCGCGCCAGCCCGGTGCAGACCCAGCACTCCGTCGCTGAACATTTCGGTGAATATTCGCAAATCGCGGCGGGCGTGCAATTGCTCGATTACTGCGTCGGGAATCTCGCCGATACCCAGCTGCAGGGTCGAACCGTCGCTGACTTTGGCCGAGATCAAACGGCCTACTTCGCGCGAAATGTCGCTTGGTGCGTGCACTGGCTTTTCGGCTAGTGGCTCATCAACGTCGATTATGTAGTCAATTTCGTTTTCATAAATTTGGGCATCGCCATATGTGTATGGCATGTGCGGGTTGGCCTGGGCAATCACCAGGGCGCCACGCGCGCGAGCCGCCTCTATGGCAGCCGGCAAAATGTTCACTTCGGTGCCAAGCGAAACGGTGTCGTGGCGCTGGCTTGATGTGTGAAGCAGCACGATGTCGGGCGCATAGTGGTCGCGAAACAACACCGGAACCAAACTGAGACGACTCGGCACGTAATTTAAGCGCGGATGCCGCCGCATTCCAGCCCCGACAAATGCCGACTCATAAGTCACGCCTTCACGGTCAGGAATTCCTGGTTGGGCGTTGAGCATGTGTAGTCGGTATTCAGGCACAACTGCGTCAAAGAGTTTGAGCAACGTGTTTGGGGTTGCGAAGTTGCCTGAAGCCACCACTCGCGGGTTTTCTGCGAGGCTTTCAAAAACCTGTTTTAGCTGCTCAGCGTTGATGCGTTTCATGGTTGGCCCTGCTCTCTAATCTGAGTCTGCCACCACTGCGCGAGCAGGCAACTAAGGTTTGCCTTCTTTTAGAGACCGCGCAGCATGTCGGGGTTGGCTTCAATCTCAGCTTTTAGAGCCTTGAGTGCTGCTTTGCTGGCGCGTCGACGCTTCTGAGCTTCGGCAACTAGGGCACCGATAAGGCTCAGCACAACGAGAAGCCCCATGCCAATGCCTAAGCCCACAATTGGGTCGAGCTTGCTGCCGCTTGAGCTGTCAGTGGCGGCTGGCGTCTCGCCGGTGGCACTGGCGGGCATTGGGGTTTGCGTGGCACCGACGCCAGAGCCAAGCGTTTTTGCGCATGGCATGGGTGCGTCTGGGGCTTCGGCCGCTGCCGCGCCATCGGCCACTTCAAACTTGAACGTGTTTGAGTTAGCGTGCCCATCGCTGCTCACAGAGCGCCAATCAACCACATAGGTGCCCGTGGTTGCTGCATCGAAGGCAGACCACAATGTGTCGCCGTCGGCACTAGGGCATGGCAACAACGTTGCGGTGCCATCGGGGGCAGTCACCTGAATTTCTAGCCCTTGACCGTCGCCGACATTCATAACAGGTTCGTTAAAGGTGACTGAAACTTTGATTTCACCAGGAGCAACAGTTGAGTCTGCCGCGGGGGAGGTTGAGACGATTTCGTCGTGCGCTAAAGCGACCGTTGGTGTTGCGACGATGCTGCCAAAGGCCACTGCCAATAGAGCCAAAACTAAGCCAAGATTTCTTTTCATGCCACTAGTTTAGCCACGCCCGCTAAAGTTAAAAGGGCAGAGGTTGCGACGGTTTCAGGAGTGTAATGTCAGAAAACAAGGCTAAGTTCGGCTACATCAAAGAAGTCATCATTGGTGGCCTCGCAGGCGCTGTTGTTGTGAGTTTGATCATAATGACGGCGGGTTCGCAAACTGCCAAGCCTGTTGACACAGCATCGCAATCGCCAAGCCCAACACAAAGCGCCACTGCAACTTCGAGCGCCACTCCAACTGCCACAGCTGCCGTTTGCTCGGTGAAAAAACTTGCGGCTGACCCTCGTTTGGGCAACCTTCAAGCCATTGTGGTTGATAACGCCTCGGGCAAAACTCTGTTTGACGTTGGTGGCGAAACCGGCAGCTCAACTGCTTCAACAATGAAACTGATTACTGCAGCTGTAGCCCTAAAGGTGCTCGGCCCAAACTATCGAGTCAGCACAAAAGTTTATGT
Source organism: uncultured Micrococcales bacterium (assembly GCA_903929105.1). Lineage (GTDB taxonomy): Bacteria > Actinomycetota > Actinomycetes > Actinomycetales > Microbacteriaceae > Rhodoluna. The sequence goes on from CAIYTL010000079.1 coordinate 4,729, forward strand.
TGACCCAGCCGACAACTCTCACCTCTATTTCGTTGGCGCGGGTGACCCGACCCTTAGCCGCACTTCGATCGGCAAGCAATCGGTTTATCAGAATGCACCAAAACTTGCCGACCTGGCATCACTCATCAACACCTGGGCATCGGCTAGGGGAGTCAAGTCTTTCAGCACAATCACACTTGATTCGTCACTTTTTGCTGGGCCTAGCTATGAGTCATCGTGGCCTTCGACCGAATTGACCCAAGGGTATGTTTCGCAGGTTACGGCACTTCAGGTTGATGGTGACAGGTCGAGCCCGGCTGCCGAGACCTCACCACGGTCAACTTCGCCGGTTAAGAACGCAGGCGTTTATTTGAAAGGTGCTATCGGCAGCGCCGCAAAGCACGCCTCGCTTGTCGAAGGTGTTGTGCCTGATGGCGCAACTGTTGTTGCGAGCGTAACTTCGCAGCCGATTAGCGTTTGGATCACCGACATGCTGCAGGTTTCTGACAACACTGAAGCTGAGTACTTAGCGCGTTTGGTGTCACTGGCTTCAGGTGGCGATGGTTCATTTGCGTCGATTGACCAAACTTTTAAAACCGCGTTGAACAGCCTGGGGCTTGACACCACCGGCATGGTTTTGATCGATGGTTCTGGCGAAAGCAACAAAAACCAGGTCACGCCAAAATTCTTTACCGATTTGATGAAGCTTGTTTTGGCTGGCGGCAACAACTTCAACTACATTTCTTTGGCTTTGCCAGTTGCTGGACAAACCGGCTCGTTAGCCGCCCGCTTCACGGGTGATAACGCTGACGCAGATGGCAACGTTTTTGCAAAAACTGGTTGGATCAACCACGGATACACCCTGGCCGGTTACATCAGACCAAAAGACGGCTCGACTCTGACTTTCGCGGTTTATGCGTTGGGCAGCAACGTTGATGGCACCGCAAAACTAGCAATCGATAATCTTGTGACCGGCTTTTATCGCTGCGGCCTGAACCTGTCGCAAAAATAACCAAACGAGCTGGGTGAATTATGGCTAAAGCGTTTTTCATTATTGATGTGCAAAATGATTTTTGCGAAGGCGGTTCGTTGGCCTGTGCTGGTGGTGCTCAAGTGGCATCAGACATCAGCCGCTTTTTGCGTTCGTTTGACGCTAACGGTGAAGCCAATTCATCTTTTGACTATGTGATTGCCTCGCGCGATTGGCACGATGCTGACAACGACAATGGCGGTCACTTCGCGCAAGCAGGCGAGGCGCCTGATTTTGTGAACTCTTGGCCGGTGCACTGCGTCGCTGGCAGCGTCGGCGGTGAATACCACCAGAATCTAGATGTTTCGCTGATAGATTTTCACATTCAAAAAGGCCAAGGCAAGCCTGCCTATTCAATTTTTGAGGGCAGAACACCTGAGGGTGAAGCGTTGCCTGACTTGTTGTTAAGGCTTGGTGTGACTGAGATCGAAATCGGTGGCATAGCCACTGACTATTGTGTTTTAGCCTCGGCGCTTGATGCCAAAAATGTTGGGCTAAAAGTCTCGGTTCGAACTGAGCTTTGCGCTGGGGTGGCGGCAGAATCTTCGGTTGCTGCGCGCAGCAAGATGGCTGCAGCTGGCGTCGAAGTCAAATAGTTAGCGCAAACAAAACTATTCTTCGCGGTGTGCGCCCGGCGCAGCTGAAACTACAAAAATGTCAGGTTTGGCATAGTTCAACGCCTCAAACTCGGCTAAAACAGCCAAAGTAACTTCGCTAATTTTTTCAATCGGAGTCAGCGCAATGGCTGCACCGCCAAATCCTCCACCGGTCATGCGAGCACCGACCGCGCCGTGCCTCAACGCGGTTTCAACTGCGGTGTCGAGTTCATCAACAGAAATCTCAAAGTCGTCGCGCATCGACACGTGCGAAGCATGCATGAGCTCGCCGATAAACCTCGGGCCCTGAGTTCGCAGAGTCTCGACTGTTTCGAGCACACGCTGATTCTCGGTAACAACGTGGCGCACCCGCGCAAACGTTGTGGCGTCGAGCAACTCGGCGGCGCGCGGCAGGTCATAGTTGCCTAAATCTCGCAGTGAACCAACACCAAGTGTTGCAGCGCCAAGTTCGCAAGCAGTGCGGCGTGAAGCATATCCACCGTCAGCGTGACGGTGGGCCACCTTGGTGTCAATGATCAGAAGCTCGAGACCTTCTTTAGCGAAACCTAGCTCAACCACTTGAGCGGCCAGATCGCGGCAGTCGAGAAAAACGCCGTGATCGGTTTCGCCCAAAAGCGATGCAGATTGGTCCATGATGCCCGTCGGCGCACCAACAATGGCATTCTCGGCGTGTTGCCCAACTCGAGCCAATGCGCGTCGGTCGAGGCCCAGTGACCAAAGTTCGTTCAAAGCCACCGCAACGGCGCACTCAATGGCAGCCGAAGACGACAGCCCCGCGCCAACCGGCACGTCAGAGTCAATAAAAATATCAAACCCGGTGAGGTTGCCCGATGTTGCCTGTTGCAAGGCCCAAGCCACGCCAAACGGATACGCCGCCCAATCACTCACCGAATCGCTAGAAATTGCGTCGAGTTCGATTTGGTGAACGGTCGATTCAAAACTTGAAGCCACTCGACAGATTTTGTCTTGGCGAAGGCTAACTGCGGCGAAAGTGCGGCGATTGATAGCAAAAGGCAGAACGAAGCCCTCGTTATAGTCGGTGTGTTCACCAATCAGGTTGACGCGCCCAGGTGCCGACCACACGCCAGTCGGCGGGTATTGATATAGCTGTTCAAAGTGTGTGCGTGCAGCGTTTTCGGTCAGGTCGCTAGTCATTACAAAACCTCTCTAATGCGTGCAGCGGTTGCCTCGGGGGCGACATCGCCAATGAAGGCTCCCATGGCCGACTCAGAACCAGCCAAGAACTTAAGCTTGTCGGCAGCGCGACGCGGCGAAGTGATTTGAAGTTGCAAACGAACGTGCTGGCCGCCCTCAACCAACGGCGCCTGATGCCATGCCGCGATATATGGCGTTGGTGTGTCATAAATTTTGTCGACAGCTTTCAAGAGCGAGCTATAAATCACCGCAAGCTCATCGCGCTCTTCTTCGGTTAGCTGACCGAGGTGATTAACGTGGCGGTGGGGCAGCAGGTGAATCTCGATCGGCCAGCGAGCAGCGAATGGAACATAGGCTGTGAAATGTTCGCCC
>CAIYTL010000080.1 GCA_903929105.1 uncultured Micrococcales bacterium
TGTCGCCAGCGCCCACAGTGTCAACCACGTTAATCTTGCGAGAAGGCACATCGAAGCGCACGCCACCGTCGCGATACACCGAGACCCCAGAGCCACCGCGTGTAACAAAGACGATGCGGCTGGTGCCGGCAACCCACTGCTGGGCAATTTCGTCGATGCGTGCGGCGGTGTTGGCGTCAGCTGAATCTAAACCATAAAGCCACTCGATATCTTCATCGGAGGCCTTGATAACGTGTGAGATTTCGTTCACACGCTCAACGCGAATCCGCTCGGTTTCGCGGTCGAAACCAAGCGCCGGGCGCATGTTAATGTCGTGGCTAATCGTCACTGACTTTTGGTCAAAGTGAGCTCGAGCCCAGTCTTCGATGACTGCGTTACCGGGTGCCATGGCCATGGTGAGGCATCCGAATTGAATAGCTTTGGCATGCAGATTTTCTAGATCAACATCTGTTGGCAACTCAGCTGGAGTCCAGCCCCAGTCTGCGGTGCCATTGACATAAAACGCGTAGCTTGGAACACCCTGAGAGTCGATCGAAACCACAGCTAGGGTGGTTAGCTCGCTGGCCTCAATAGCGTGGTCTAGGCCAACGCCGTTGGTTTCGAGGCGCTCGCGAATGATTTTGCCGAAGCGGTCGTTGCTCAACCGCGCCAAAAACTGTTGCGGCGTGCCGCGTCGAGCAAGAGCAATCGAAACGTTGGCGTTTGCACCGCCAACAATCGCGTTAAACGCACCGGCTTGATAGCGGTTTTCGATTAGGTCGATGAGGGCTTCACCAATAACCAAAATCATGCGGGGCTACTCCTTGTATTCAGGGTCGAGTTCTGGGCGCAACACTAAGTGTGCCACGGAGCCGCGAGCAATTAGTTCAGTTGGCAAAACAATTTTCTCAGCTGGCTGCCCAGGGTGTTCGATTTCAGCGATTAGTTTTTCAACCGCGATCTGGCCCACAAGCTCCACGGGGCGTGCAACCACAGTGATGCCGGGCGACATAGCAGCCAGCCACTGAGAGTCATCGACGGTAATCAGCGAAAGATCACGACCCAAGGTTAATTGCCGGTTGCCCGCAACCTTTAGCACGGCCAGGGCCATGTCATTGTTTGAAGCCATGATGATGGTCGGAGCTTTTGGCTGGTCTAGCATTTTGGCAACAGCCGCTTCAGACACCGCGGGGTCATCTTCGCAAAAGATCCAGCTTTGAGCGCGAGGTTTGATTCCGCCCTCGATTGCCGCATTCATAAAACCGTTGACTCGCTCTTCAATGGTTGAGATTAGAACTGCGGGCCGGTCGCTGGTCGAACCTTTGACTCCCGCGGTTGCAACTAAGAATCCGAAGCGCTTATGACCGAGCGAAATCGCGTGGCGCATTGCCTCTTCGGTGCCGATAAAGTCGTCGGTGGTAACCGAGGTCATGCGCAGACCGTCTAATCGGCGGTCGATAAGAACAACCGGAGTTTCACCGAGGCGGCGCGGCTCCAAGTGGTCGTGGACTACGGCGGTCGAAGGCACCACAATCATGCCATCGACGCGCTTCTCAATCAGCGTCTCAATTGCGTTGCGTTCCACTCCGATGTCTTCGTCGGTGTTGGTTATTAGCACCTGATAACCCCGTGCTCTAGCAGCATCAACGATCGATTTTGTGGCACGGTCAAAGAATGCATTTGTAAAGTCGGCAATCACGACTAAGCCAAGTGTTTTGGTTCTGCCGACACGCATGGCACGCGCAAGTTCGTTCGAAATGTAACCAATTGACTCGGCAACCGCGCGAACGTGTTTGGCGGTTTCTTGGTTAATTCGCCCGTAGTTGCTGAGCGCGCGCGAGGCTGTAGCCCTTGATACGCCTGCCTTTTCGGCGACGTCGACGATCGTCGGGCGAGTTGATTTTGGTTCAGCCATGGCTACAAGCCTATTCTCGTTACTCGATTGTTAACCGTTGTGACGAAACTGTTATGCGAAAAAGTTGCTGATTTGCATAAATCTCTGCCACCATTGTTACAAGGTTTGCGAGAGCGTTCTCGCAAATCTCACAAAAACCAGCGATGCGTCATCTAAAGCGCTCCAGAAATTCGGACACTCGCAATGAAGCAGAGCCACACACTAGGAGAAA
>CAIYTL010000081.1 GCA_903929105.1 uncultured Micrococcales bacterium
AGGCCGGAAGCCCTAGTTTTCGCAATTTTCTAGAAAAATATCAGGCGCGACTTGCAGCTGACGTGATTGTGGTGGCTGACTCTTCGAACTTCAGCACCACAGTTCCTGCAATCACCACGACCCTGCGAGGTTTGGTGTCACAGGTTTTCGAATTGCGCACCCTCGACCACGCACTGCACAGCGGAATGTATGGGGGAGTGGTGCCAGATGCCATGCTCGCCATGGTTCGACTATTGGCCACGCTTCACGATGAGGTTGGCCATGTAGCGATTGCCGGTTTGCATCAGGGCCAAGCCAGCGACCTGCCATACACCGAGGCCGAATTGAGAGCCGATTCAGGCCTGTTGCCTTCGACTGAGCTGATTGGCAGTGGTTCGATTCTTGACCGCATCTGGGCCAGACCTTCGTTGACCATTATTGGCGTGGATGCACCTTCGGTTGCAGTGTCTTCGAACACAATGCAGCCGTCAGTGCGCGCTAAAATATCGATGCGCATCGCACCGGGGCAAGAGCCGGCATCGGCACTTGAGGCGCTTCGTGCCCACCTTGAGAACAACACTCCGTTTGGTGCGCAAATCTCGTTTGGCGAGATTGAAATGGGTTCACCATTCGCAGCAGAAACTGGGGAGTGGGCTCACGCTCTGATGTCTGAAGCACTAAGTCATGCCTACGGCACTGACTCAGTTGACATTGGTATCGGCGGTTCGATTCCTTTCATCGCAGACCTCAAAGAGATCTTCGCTGGCGCTCAAATTCTTGTAACCGGCGTTGAAGATCCCGATTCGCGGGCGCACAGCCCAAACGAATCGGTGCATCTGCCCACTTTGAAGGCCGCGATGACCGCCGAAACCCTCTTTTTGCTCGGCGCTAACGCTCGCGCGGGTCAGGAATAGCCGAAGGGCATCCGTGGTTTAAAAATCAAGTCTGCGATAAACTTTTTAGCAGACACTAGCTTTAGGAGTTCACATGGAAACCGAAACCAACACCCAGTCATCAACTGCAACTTTGACTTTGACCGAAGCAGCAGCAAACAAGGTTCGCACCTTGATTTCGGCTGAGGGTCGCGATGACCTGCGTTTGCGCATCGGCGTTGAGCTTGGCGGTTGCGCTGGCTACAAATATGACCTCTTTTTTGACGAAGAGCTTGTTGATGGCGATATCGTGAGCGAGTTTCACGGCGTTGAGCTTGTGGTTGACCCAACCAGCAGCTTGCACCTAGCCGGCGCAAGCATCGACTATGAAGACACCATTGCAAAGCAGGGTTTTGTCATCGACAACCCAAACGCTAAGAGCTCTTGTGCTTGCGGCGACAGCTTCTGCTAGGCCAAGTTTTCATCAAAACTTTTTTCAAAACCCCTGCATTCGTTTGAGTGCGGGGGCTTTTTGTTGTCTGCAAGCTGGCGTCAAAGGGCTTTTGCCAAAAATGTCTAAAACAACCTAGGTTTTTAGCCCGTTTCGCCAAGAAACCAAGCTTTCGAGGAATAGACTTATTGGGTTACGATTCGAAATTGAAGGGTCGATTGTGTCACAAAAACGTAGTTTGAAGTGGGCCGCTGTTCCAGCCGCTGCTTCATTGATTTTGTTCCTAACCGGTTGCTCCGAAGCTGGTGACCCAGCTCGCGGTTTCTTGCCTAATGGCCCGACTGCTGGTGGCACCGAACCTGTGACCAACCACACCAACGACATTGTTGGCTTGTGGACCACATCGTGGATTGTTTTGCTTGTAGTCGGTGTGATTTCTTGGGGGCTTCTTGGCTATGCAGCCATTGCATACCGCCGCCGCAAGAACGACGAAGGCCTGCCGGCTCAGCTGCGCTACAACATGCCAATCGAAACCCTTTTCACCGTCGTTCCATTGATTTTGGTGGTCGGTTTCTTCGCCTACACTGCCAAGAGCATGGCAAGCATCGAGCAGCCAATTGCTGGCTCAAACAAGATCGCCGTTATTGCTAAACAGTGGAGCTGGGACTTCGGCTACGAATCTGAGAATGTCTATGACAGTGGCGTTCAGCTTTCAGACAACGTTTTCAAGTCTGGCAGTGACGCTTATGTGAACAATGCAGCAGGCGACATGCACGTGCCTGGCGAACCAGTGCTTTACCTGGTTCAAAACCAGCCGGTTGAACTCGACATGCGTTCACGCGACGTTATTCACAGCTTCTGGATCGTCGACTTTTTGTACAAAAAAGACGTTTTTCCTGGTGGCACCGCCGAAACCAACCACATTTACTTCACGCCACAGCGCCTAGGCACCTACGAAGGCAAGTGTGCTGAACTTTGTGGCGAATATCACTCGGCCATGCTCTTTCA
>CAIYTL010000082.1 GCA_903929105.1 uncultured Micrococcales bacterium
CAACCTGCGCGAAGTTGCTGCCGGTGCTCTTTGGCACCTAGCCAACCCAGACGCCAGCCGCGAAGAACTTCTTGAGGCCTTGATTGAACGCATTAAGGGCCCAGATTTTCCTACCGGCGCAACAATCTTGGGTCGCCAAGGCATCGATGAAACTTATCGCACCGGCCGCGGCTCAATTCGTCAGCGCGCGATTGTTAACGTCGAAGAACTTCAGGGTCGCACCTGCCTTGTGGTCACCGAGCTGCCTTATCAGGTGAACCCAGACAACTTGGCTCTCAAGATCGCCGACCTAGTAAAAGAGGGTCGCCTAGCCGGCATCGCAGATATTCGCGACGAAACATCTGGCCGCACCGGTCAGCGTTTGGTGATCGTGCTCAAGCGCGATGCCGTTGCTCGTGTGGTGCTAAATAACCTTTACAAGCAAACACCGCTAGAAGAAAACTTCAGCGCAAACATGCTTGCGCTGGTTGATGGCGTGCCTCGCACTCTAAGCCTTGACGGTTTCATCACCCACTGGATTACCCACCAGATCGAAATCATCGTGCGACGCACTCAGTTTCGCCTGCGCAAGGCAGAAGAGCGCGCACACATTTTGCGCGCCTATCTAAAAGCGCTAGATGCTCTCGATGAGGTAATCGCACTGATTCGCCGCAGTTCTACTGTTGAAGATGCTCGCGATGGCCTGATTGCGCTTCTTGACATTGACGAACTGCAAGCTCGCGCGATTCTCGCAATGCAGTTGCGTCAGCTCGCAGCTCTTGAGCGTCAGAAAATCATTGACGAGGCAACCGAACTCGAAGCGCTTATTGTCGAATACCAGGCAATCATCGCCGACCCAGTTCGCCAACGCAGCATTGTTAGCGAAGAGCTAACCGCTGTTGTAGCTAAGCACGGCGACGATCGCCGCACCGAAATTCTTGGCGGCATCGACGGTGGTGTGACAACTCTCGACTTGATTCCCGAAGAAGAGATGGTGATCACGGTTACGCGAGGTGGTTACATCAAGCGCACCAAGAGCGACAACTATCGTCAACAGCACCGCGGTGGCAAAGGCGTTAAGGGTGCCAGCCTACGTGCCGACGACATTGTTGAGCACTTCTTTGTTACTACGACCCACCACTGGTTGCTGTTCTTCAGCAACAAGGGTCGCGTCTATCGTGCCCGTGCCTACGAGGTTCAAGAAGCCGGTCGCGATGCGAAGGGTCAGCACGTAGCAAACCTACTCGCAATGCAGCCAGACGAGCAGATTGCTCAAATTCTTGACCTGCGCGACTATGAGGCAGCTCCATATTTGGTTCTTGCCACCCGTCAAGGCTTGGTCAAGAAGACTGCATTGACCGCTTATGACACTCCACGCACCGGAGGCATCATTGCAATCAAGTTGCGCGAAGAAGACGAGCTGGTCTCGGCACTCTTGGCAACCGAAGAAGATGACCTGCTTTTGGTTTCGCGCAAGGGCATGTCAATTCGCTTCTCGGCAAGCGACGAATCATTGCGACCAATGGGGCGCGACACATCGGGCAACATCGGCATGCACTTCAGAACCGACGATCACCTACTTTCAGCTAGCGTAATCAGCGATGAAGGCTACGTATTCGTAGTGACCGAGGGCGGCTTCGCCAAACGCACCAGCGTTGACCAATACCGACTTCAAAACCGTGGCGGCATCGGCATTAAGGTTGCCAAGCTCGAAGAAAAGCGTGGTGACCTGGTTGGTGCAATCATTGCCGGCGAAGACGACGAGGTTTTGGTTGTTTTGGCTAGCGGCAAAGTCGTTAGAAGCGCAGTTGCCGAAGTTCCGGCCCGCGGTCGCGACACCATGGGTGTTGTATTCGCTCGATTTGACGGTGAAGACAGCGTGATTGGTTTCGCAAGAAATACTGAACGAAACCTAGAAACACAGGGTGAAGTGGCAGAATCAACGTTAGAAGCTGATGGTGCCGAAGCTGGCAGCGTCGAAGAAACAAACACTGTCACCGCAGTGGATGAAGCTGTTGTAACAAGCGAAATCGAACCAGACCAGGAGTAACCAGAATGACTGAAAACGAAAAAAGCGCTTCGCGTCAAAACGTCAAGCTAGTTAAGCTCAAACTTGTTCACGTTGATGTTTGGTCAGCAGTGAAGTTTGGCTTCTTGCTGCAGGTTGGGCTTGGCATTGCAACAGTCGTGTTGTTCTTCTTGCTTTGGCTAGCAGCCAGCCAGTCAGGTTTGTTCGGCAGCATCAGCGGGTTTCTCACCACACTGATCGGCAACGACAACAGCTCAGTTGATGTTGGCTCGCAAATTAGCCTGCCGCGCGTTCTAGGCTTGGGTGGCGGTTTCGCAATCTTCAACATCATCACCGGAACCCTACTGACACTTGTTGGCACGTTGATCTTCAACGCCATCGGAAAAGTTGTTGGCGGAATCTCGGTCGGCTTCACCAACAACTAAACTAAGAATTCATTTTCGGTTTGGTTTTCGAGCAAAAAGCGACTAAAGTTGAAAAGGCTCTAAGGGCCTATAGCTCAGGTGGTTAGAGCGCTTCACTGATAATGAAGAGGTCGGAGGTTCAAGTCCTCCTAGGCCCACCGGAATGGCTTCTCTCAAAAAGAGAAACACACCGATCCGGGGAATTAGCTCAATTGGTAGAGCGCCTGCTTTGCAAGCAGGAGGTCAGGGGTTCGATTCCCCTATTCTCCACGAATAGAAAATGGTCACCCTTCGGG
>CAIYTL010000083.1 GCA_903929105.1 uncultured Micrococcales bacterium
TCGAGATTGTATTTATGCTATCGCAGTATTTATGCTATCGCATTATTTATACTGCCGCAGCATTTATGCTAAGGAGATTTTAGGTTGAAGAAAATTGATGATCGCCTTTCTAGGCGACCTGGTTGATGAGCGTGCCAACGCCTTCAACCTCACACTCGATGATGTCGCCCGAGTTGATTTTGGTGATGCCTGCCGGGGTGCCGGTGATGATTACATCGCCTGGCAGCAGGGTCATGTTTTGGCTGATGTAGCTGATGATTTGCGGCACAGTGAAAATCATTTGGTCGATGGTTGAGCTTTGCACAACCTCGCCGTTGATTCGGCTTTCGATCATTTGATCTTCGGGAATGAACTCGGTTTCAAGCCAAGGGCCAAGTGGGCAGAAGCTGTCGAACGACTTTGAGCGAGCCCACTGGTCATCGCTGGCTTGAAGGTCGCGGGCGGTCACGTCGTTGGCAACGGTAAACCCCCAAACATATTGCAAAGCGTCTTCTGCCGAAACGTTGCGGGTGAGGGCGCCAATCACAATGGCGAGCTCAACCTCTAGTTCAACCTGTTGGCTTTGAACGGGCAAAAAGATGTTGTCGCCAGGGCCAACGATTGAACTTGATGGCTTTAGAAAAAGTGTCGGTTCGCTGCTAACATTTGCGTGACCCATCTCTTCGATGTGCGCCAAATAGTTTTTGCCCACGCAAACGATCTTCGAAGGTATCGACGGAGCCAAAAGCTTAACCTCTTTTAGCGGCACACGTTCGCCCGACGGCTCGTATCCGTTAACAATTGGGTGCCCTTTTAGAACCACCAACTCTGGGCCATCAAGCACACCAAAGCGAACTTCGTCACCCTGACTAAAACGAGCAACCTTCATTAGCTGAGCTTGACCAACCAGCCGTGACGGTCTTCGACCGTGCCATATTGAATGCCGGTGAGCTCTTCGCGCAGCGAAACTGTTAGCTCACCTGGCTCAGGGTCTTCGGCGCCAATGGTTTCTAGGCGACTCTTGAGCTGACCAACCGGGGTGATTACTGCGGCGGTGCCACAAGCAAACATCTCAACGATGTCGCCTGAGTTCACACCAGCGCGAACTTCATCAAGGGTGACCTTGCGCTCTTCAACTGAAATGCCTCGGTCTTTGATGAGCTGAATTACCGAGTCGCGGGTGATGCCGTGCAAAATAGTGCCGTCAAGCGCTGGGGTCACAACGTGGCCGTCGCGATAGACGAAGAACAAGTTCATGCCGCCAAGCTCTTCGATGTAGGTTGCGCTTTCGGCATCTAAGAAAAGCACCTGCGAGCAACCGTTGTCATAACCCTCTGATTGAGCAAGAAGCGAAGCTGCATAGTTGCCACCGGTCTTGGCCTCACCGGTGCCGTGACGACCAGCGCGAGCTGAGTCAAGGGCTATCCAAATCTTTACCGGCTTGACGCCGCCGGTGAAATATGGGCCAACTGGCGATGCAATCACGCGATATTCTGCACGCTGAGCTGGGCGAACACCCAAGAAGGTTTCGGCTGCAATCTCAAACGGGCGAATGTAGAGCGTCTTTTCGTTAACCGGCTGTGGCACCCAGTCGCCGTCAACATCGATCAGCTGGCGCAAGCTTTCGACAAAAATCTCAACCGGCAGCTCTGGCAGCGCCAAACGGTGAGCCGACTTCTGCAGGCGGCGGGCGTTCATTTCTGGCCGAAAGGTCCAGATCGAACCGTCTTGGTGACGATAAGCCTTAATGCCTTCAAAGATCTCTTGGCCATAGTGCAGCACGGCTGCGGCGGGGTCCATCATGATCGGGCCATAAGGAATAACGCTCGCCGAGTGCCAACCCTTGCCTTGTTCCCAAGTCACAACAACCTGGTGGTCGGTGAACTTGGTGCCAAACACTGGGGCGTCAAGAATTGCCTCACGCTCGGCTGCAGGCAGCTTGTTTTCGCTGTGGGTTACAGTCCATTCATAGGTTTGATCGGCCATGATCGCACTCTTTCTTTTTTAAAACTCGGATGTTCGTTGCTCGCCCTAAAGCTGAGCAAAAATTGCTGCGGCCACTTCGCTCGTGCTGCGCTTAGCGTCGCCTCGACCTGCTAGGTCGATGGCTACTGCGCGCTCGATGCGAGCGGCTGCAACAGGGTTTTCGAGGTGACGCAAAAGCATTGCTGCCGATAGCACGGCGGCGGTTGGGTCAGCTAAGTTTTTGCCCGCAATATCTGGTGCCGAGCCGTGAACTGGCTCGAACATGCTTGGCCACTCACCTTCGGGGTTGATGTTGCCCGATGCGCCTAGGCCGATGCCGCCGCCGATTGCTGCCGCAAGGTCGGTCAAGATGTCGCCAAACAAGTTGTCGGTGACAATGACGTCGAAGCGCTCAGGGTCGGTCACCATAAAGATGGTCGCTGCGTCGATGTGCAGGTAGTCGTGGGTAATGCCTGGGTATTCAGCGGCAACCTTGGTCACGGTGTTCTGCCACAGCCATCCGGCGTGAACCAAAACGTTGTGCTTGTGCACCAAGGTGACGTGCTTGCGGTCACGGGTTGCTGCAAGCTCGAAGGCATAGCGAACTGTGCGCTCCACGCCAAAAGCTGTGTTCACAGAAACCTCGTTGGCTACCTCGTGAGGGGTGCCCTGGCGAATCGCGCCGCCGTTGCCGACGTAAGGGCCTTCGGTGCCTTCGCGAACCACAACAAAATCAACATTGCCCGGGTTTGCTAGCGGGCTCACGACGCCAGGGAACAACTTGGTTGGGCGCAAGTTGATGTAGTGGTTGAAAGCAAATCGCAGCTTTAGCAGCAAACCGCGCTCAAGCACACCTGACGGCACCGAAGGGTCGCCGATTGCACCCAACAAAATTGCATCGTTTTCGCGCAAAGAATCCATGTCGGCCTGTGTCAACGTTTCGCCGGTGTCGTTGTAACGGCGAGCGCCAAGGTCAAACTCGGTGAGCTTAAAGCTCACGCCCGAACCACGGGTTGCACGGTCGATTGCTTCAAGCGCAACAGCTGTGACCTCAGGGCCAATGCCGTCGCCACCGATTACTGCAAGTTTGTATTCTCGAGTCAAAGTCTGCTCCAAAAGAGTTGATTGTGTTCAACTTTACTCGCTCGAAGCGAGGGTTTTAGAGGCGACGAGCCAAAAGCACCACGGTTATTGAAGGCTTCAGGCCATCCTTGGTTTGCACCTGACCGTCGCGGTTGGTGAGCACCTCTATTTCAACCTCGAGTTCTTCGCAAATTTCGGCTAGTGACTCGGTCGAAGGCAACACGGCGGCGTCACGGGGGCCGCCGTAACCCTCGGCCAGATTTTCAAGAGCATGCCAAACACCCAAAATGTGCCCGCCTTTGCGAACGTTGTCGACGAGTGTGTAAAGGGCATCTGCGAGATCTTCGTGAGGCACCTGCAAATAAGCGACCACACCGATGTCTACCGGTGTGAGCACAGACTCAAAACCAGTGGCATCAGCAATGTGAGCAAAGTGCAGATCAGATACTCCGCGCTCTTCGGCCAGTTTCAAAGACTTGCTGAGCGCCTTCTTTGACCAGTCAATGTTCTCAGACTGCCATCCCTGCTCAGAGAACCACACGGAGTTGCGACCTTCACCCCCGGCCAGGTCAATCATTTTGCCTTTGGGCTGCTTAGCAATCAAGGGTTCGCAGTACTCCTTGACGAAGCGATTTACCACCGTTGTATATATGTAGTCGTCAGTGTCGAATTTTGCGTCCCAGTAAGAAGAATCCATACTTGAAATCTAATGCCTTTCGAAAGGAACAATCATGGCCACCGAAATCACAGTTTCAGACCTTGCTTTAGAAATCAGCGACAACGCTTGGGTGCTTGACGTGCGCGAAGATGACGAGTGGAACAACGGCCACGTGCCCACCGCTCACCACATTTCATTGAACAAGGTGCCCGACAACATCCACTTGATTCCGCAAGACGAGCGCATTTTTGTGATTTGCGCCGCTGGTGGCCGTTCGATGACCGCAGCCGATTTCTTGATCGGTCACGGTTATGACGCTGTCAGCGTTGCTGGTGGCACAAACGGATGGATTGCCTCTGGCCGCGAAGTTTCGTTCGAACCGAGCAAATAGGTTTTAGTTGGCGACGATGTCGATTGCGCGAAGCACGTCGGCGTCGATTGCTTTGCGAACTTCTTCGAGCACAGCCTCATCAACTTTGCTGTCAACAGTAATAACCGATAGCGCTTTGCCACCTTTTTGTTCGCGGGCGATCTGCATGGCGGCAATGTTGATGCCGGCCTCAGCGAAGGCCTTGCCATAGATTGCCACGATGCCCGGGCGGTCGGTATAGACCATCTGCACCATGTGCTCAGCAACTGCAAGCTCAACGTCATAGCCGTTGATGTTGACAATCTTTTGGTGGTGCTTAGGGCCGATCACGGTGCCCGAAACCGAAGCGGTGGTGCCGTCGGCCAGGGTTGCCTTGATGGTGGTGACGTTGCGGTACTCATCGCTGTGTGAGTCGACGGTTAGCTTTACGACAACGCCGCGAGCCTCAGCAAGCAACGGTGCGTTCACATAAGAAA
>CAIYTL010000084.1 GCA_903929105.1 uncultured Micrococcales bacterium
ATAGCCTCGAGCCAAGCTTGCGATTCGAAAGAACTCTGCGATTTGCGGCTTTAGCCGCGGGTTTTCGAGTGACCTGCGCATTTCGTCGGCGCGAGCAAGCGTGCAGCCTGTCATTCGATTAAAAATTCGCAGCACGTGTTCGTGAAAAATGACCACGCCAAAGGTTTCTCGCAGAATCGGTTCAAGATCGGGGTGCAGATATTTCGCTTTGGCGAAGCCGTGCCGACCGTCTAGGTAGGGCGCAATCATGTTGCCTTTCATAGGCCCGGGTCGAAACAGCGAAATTTGAATGGTGAGGTCGTTGAACTTGGTTGGTTGATGTTTGCCGGTGAGTTCACGTTGACCGGGGCTCTCGATTTGAAATATTCCCAGGGTGTTAGTTGTGTTGATAGCGTCAAAAGTTGCGGCGTCGGCTAGGTCGATGGCTTCGAGGTCAACTTTTTTATTGTGAATGCGTTCAATCTCGCGAACCGCATAGGCCATGGTGCTTTGCATTCGCACTCCAAGAACGTCGAGCTTGAGAAACCCCATAGGGTCCATGTCGTCTTTGTCGAACTGACTCATCGGCAAGCCCATGCCGCTAGGTTCGGTGGGTGTGAGGTTTAGCAGGTTTGAATCACCCAAAATAACCCCGCACGGATGCATCGAAATGTAGCGTGGTAAACGATCGAGACGCTCGGTAATGTCGACTAGCAAGTTCATGCGCCGGTCTTCTTCGACAGCTTCAGCGATTTTGGCGAGTTCGGGTTTTGCTCCAAGAGCATTGCGAAAACTGCGCGCGCTGAAACGCCAGACGTTTTTTGCGATGTCGTCTATTTGTTCTTCTTCGAAGCCAAGGGCCATTCCTGAATCGCGCACCGCACCGCGCCCACGGTAGGTTGACTGCATCGATAGCAGCGTCACGCGGTTGGAGCCGTAACGTTTGAAAATGGCTCGATAGATTTCGTGGCGTCTAGCCGATTCGACGTCGATGTCGATGTCGGGCAGAGTTGAGCGTTCGGTGCTTAAGAAGCGTTCAAACAGCAGGTCGTTTTCGATGGGGTCGACTGAACTGATGCCTAACAAATAGTTGATGAGTGAACCTGCGCCCGAACCTCGGGCCTGTGAACGCACTTTCATGTCGCGAATCATTTGAGCAACATCTGCGACCGTCAAAAAGTAGGTCGAAAAACCGAGTTCACCAATGGTTATGAGTTCTTTTGATGCGCGATGTTTGGCCTCAAGTTGACGTTTGGCATTTGCGGCGCCGTAGCGCCATTCGAGGCCGTCGTGCACTTTTTGCGAGAGCAGTTCAAATGGATTGCCTTCGATGCCAAGAGCGCTCTTTTCGGGCGTTTTTGGCCTGCCCCAGCCGCAGTCGCTGGGTGGGTCGAGTGCGCAAACATCAGCAAGTTTTCGTGTGCTCTGCAGTAGTTGTTTTGCCCGCACTGTGTCGCCGGTGATCTCGATGGCCAGCGATGCCATTTGCTCTGTGGGTTTTAGCCAGGCCTGAGCGTTTGGTTGCGGTTCAAAAGCTCCCAGTGGTTCTAAAAACCTTGCTGAATCGAGCACATCGGCTGTGATGGCATCGTCGGGTGTCAGATATCGAACAGCGTTGGTTAGAACCGTTGCCACACCAACGCTATCTGCCAGTTGCACAAGACGGCTGGCAAGCGTAGTCGAACCGCGTTTGCCGGGTTCGGTCAGATGGTTGACGATTTCGATGCCGAAAACCCCCGGCAATGCCAGCGCGTTCATCCATTGCGTCAACAGACTTGTTGCTAAGTTCTTGTTGCCAGCCTCGGCTGCGCGCGCAAAGTCGCTGTCGGCCCCAACTAGCACGGTGCAGTGCGGGCTGTGGTTCAAAGTCTGGCTAAGTTGCTCAAGTGTGAGGCTGGGGGAGCTCTTAACCCCTGGCTTGCGGGTTCTGCGATCTGCTGAGCCAGTCATTGCTGCGTGAGCGATTGTGACGAGTTTGCACAGCGTTGCCCACCCGAGGCCGTGGGTTTGGCCGTGGGCCAGTATTACAGCTCGCCCTCGCGGCGCAAAAGTTGAATCGGTCACCTCAAGATCGACGCCCACCACGGGCTTTAGCCCCAGTTGCAGGCATGCGCCGATGTGCTTGACGGCGCCATAGAGGCCATTGCGGTCGGTTATGGCAAGATGCTCAAAGCCCATGGCTTTAGCAGCCTCAGCGAGCAGCTCAGGCCTGGTAACCCCGTAATGCCCTGAGTACGCCGAGGCTACGTGCAGGTGACTGAACTGACTCATGGCTAATCAAAAATGCGTTCTAAGCGCCAACTGTGGTTGTCGTTGTTGTGGATCAGTTGAAATTGGGTGAGGGTTTGCAGATTGCCACCATCGCCGCTGCTTAGATCTAGCGCCGACACCGGCATGGCCAGCACCCGCCACATTTCAACCTCGAGTGACCCAGCACCGATGCCGCGTTGCACCCTTGCTGATTCAACCCACCATTCTTTGCGAGCAAACCAGCGACTTGGTCTTTGCCTCACAACATAGCTCTGGCCTCGCCAGCTAAACCCAATAGGCTCAGTGTTTTGGTTAACCAAAACCGAAATTGATTCATCGATTCTTCTCATCTTTAACCCCGTGCTTGTTCTTTTTATCGAACATTTGTTCGAATAACTAGAGTGTATGAGGGGCCTACGACATTGCAAATTTTGCATGGTGTTTTGCTATGAGCCGCTTCAACTAATACTTGAAGGTTGTCGCTGGAGCCAGCAAAACAGTCGCCGCAAGAGCTGGCAAGCCCAACACAAAACCGGCCATCAAGCTGGGCGCTAGACCGAGCGAATCAAACCAGAGTTATTCGAGCCAACCTTGCCCACTTCAGGGCCCACCTCGTGAAACAGCGCTTCAGCGGCAATTTCGTCAGAAACAGAAGCAACTGCTGCTAAAAGTTCAGGCGTTGCATCGGCGCTCGGGTCAAGCCATTCATCGAGAGTGTCTGGGCTGAGCAGAACCGGGTTTCGATCGTGAATGTGCGCCAGCTCAGGCGCAGATGCCTTTGTCACAATCGATGCCGACAACAACCAGCGATCGGGCGCGCCAGCGGGTTTAGTCGGGTCAGCCCACCAATCATAGATTCCCGCAAAAGCAAACATGCCCTCATCGCCAGCGTTGATATAGATTGGGCGCTTTTCGCCCGAGTCAGACACCTGCCACTCAAAGTAGCCAGATGCTGGAATCAAGCAACGTCTGCGCAAAACCGACTCTTTGAATGAAGGCTTCTCAAATAAAGTTTCGATTCGGGCGTTGAATAGGGGTGCCATGTCGCCGGGGCCTTTGCTCCAGCGAGGCACCAAACCCCAGCGTGCGCTGTGAAACTCCCGACTCAAATCGCCAATCGGGTTGCCGTGCTCGTCGCGCTCAAAGCCCCGATCAACCAAAATCGGCACGTTTTGCGTGGGTGCGATGTTATAGCTGGGCAGGTCGAATTCGCCTAAGACTTCATCTGATTCAAAAATCATTGCAATTTCGCCAATGGTGCGTGCCACCACAAATCGACCACACATTGCAACACTCCATTAACTAGAAAACTTTATTAGGTATGCCTTACCTTCGTTGTTTTCAGCCTACCTTCAGGAGTAGACAGAAGGTGAAAGCAAAACCGAAGCTTTCAGAAAGAGGCAAAGATGCCACACGCATCAGGGCTAATGACCGACTTATCAGCGCTTGACCTGTCACGCTGGCAGTTTGGTTTGACCACCGTTTATCACTTCTTGTTTGTGCCACTCACCATTGGCATGGTGCTTTTGGTTGCTATTTTGCAAACCACATGGGTGCGAACCAATAACGAAAAATACCTCAAACTCACAAAACTCTTTGGCAAAATCTTTTTGATCAACTTTGCCATGGGCGTTGTTACCGGCATCGTGCAAGAGTTCCAGTTCGGCATGAACTGGTCAGACTATTCGCGCTTCGTGGGTGACGTCTTCGGTGCACCACTTGCCATGGAAGGTCTGATTGCGTTCTTCTTTGAGGCTACTTTCATCGGCCTTTGGATATTCGGTTGGGATCGACTCTCAAAAAAGGTTCACCTCGCAACAATTTGGATCACGGTATTCGGTGTCTGGGCTTCGGCCTATTTCATTTTGGCTGCTAATGCTTTCATGCAAAACCCGGTCGGATTCTCAATTAACACCGAGAAGAATCGCGCCGAGTTGACCAACATTGGTTCAGTGCTGACCAACGTCGTTGCGCTGAATCAGTTTCCGCACACCATCGTTGCATCAATCATGTTTGCGGGTGCTGTGATCGCTTCGATTTCGGCCTATCACCTAAAGCGTGGTCAGCATGTTGCTGATATGCGCACTTCTTTGCGTTTTGGTCTCTGGGCCTCGCTTGTAGGTGGTGTTGGCACAGTGTTTACCGGTGACGGGCTAGGCCTTGCTATGGTTCAAACTCAGCCAATGAAAATGGCTGCTGCCGAAGCGCTGTACAACACAACTAAAAACGCTTCTTTCTCGATTTTCACTTTGGGTACACCAGATGGACACAGCGAGTTGTTTTCGATTCGCATTCCTGACCTGCTGTCGTTCCTGTCAACCCACACCCTAAGCGGCCAGGTAGAAGGCATCAACGACCTCAACGCACAATATCAAACTCTTTATGGCCCCGGCGACTATAACCCTGTGATTTGGATCACCTATTGGGCTTTTAGATGGATGATCGGCCTTGGCATGCTTTCGGCCTTGGTTGCAGTGGTTGGTTTGTGGTTAACCCGTAAGCAAGAGGCAAAACTGCCTAAATGGGCTTGGAATGTAGCTATTTGGAGTGCTCCACTTTCGCTAATCGCAATCTCGGTTGGCTGGTTGTTCACCGAAATGGGTCGCCAACCTTGGATCGTCTTCAAACTTATGAAAACGGCTGATGCGGTCTCGCCTGGAATCAATGGAGTCGACGTTTTGATTTCACTGATTGTTTTCACCCTGATTTATGGTGCTCTTGCAGTGGTCGAGTTCAAGTTGCTTCTGAAGGCAGCGCAGCACGGCCCAGAAGATGTCAAACCGGTGGACTCTGACGCTGATGCCGATCAACTTACCGTCGCATACTAAGAAAGAAGAAGACTAAAAAATGAATTACGAAACTTTACAAAACGTTTGGTTTTTAGTTGTCGGTTTCTTGTTTATCGGCTACTTCGTGCTCGATGGTTTTGACTTTGGCGTGGGAATGGCACTGCCATTCTTGGGCAAAGATGACACCGATCGTCGTGTTCTAATTAACACGATTGGTCCAGTCTGGGATCTCAACGAAACCTGGGTAATCGTTGCTGGCGCAGCTCTCTTCGCATCTTTTCCGGAGTGGTACGCAACCCTGTTCAGCGGTTTTTATCTGCCTCTACTGTTGATTTTGGCGGCATTGATTGCGCGCGGTGTTGCATTTGAATATCGAGGCAAAAGAACAGACATCAAGTGGCGCAAAACCTTTGACTGGATGATTGTTATCGGTTCAGCATTGCCTGCGCTGCTTTGGGGTGTTGCTTTTGCAAACATCGTTCAGGGCGTGCCAGTTGAACTTCGTGCCACTAGCCACCAGGTCAACGTCAACGGATTGCTGCAGACTGTTAGCGGTCAAGATCACATTTTCACCGGCAACCTGTTCACTCTGCTGAATGCCTATGGACTTTTGGGTGGTTTGGTAACTTTGACGTTGTTCTTTACCCACGGCCTGATATTCATCAGTCTTAAAACTGATGGCGACATAAAGTTGCGTGCTAGAGCACTAGCCACTCGAGTTGGCATCATCGCTACCGCTCTGGCTGCCGCGTTCTTGCTTTGGACGCTCATCGCTCACGCCAGCGGCCAGTTATTTGTGTTTGGCCTTATTTTGAGTTTGGTTGCAGCAGTTAGCCCGATTGCTGCTA
>CAIYTL010000085.1 GCA_903929105.1 uncultured Micrococcales bacterium
CTCGACTTTGAAGAAGTTCGAGAGGTTGTCAGCGAACTACGCTTGGTCAAAGATGATTTCGAGATCAACGAGATGCGCAAAGCCGTTGCCGCCTCAGTAAAAGGTTTTGAAAACGTGGCACGCGCGCTGCCAGAGGCCGCCGGCAACGCACGCGGCGAACGCATTGTTGAGAGTGCGTTCTATAGTGCGGCGCGCATCTATGGCAATGATCTGGGCTATGACACCATTGCAGCAGCCGGGCACAACGCCTGCATTTTGCACTGGATCGTCAACGACGGCCCAGCAAACCACTCAGACCTGATTTTGGTCGATGCCGGTGTTGAACTCGACAGTCTTTACACCGCCGATGTCACTCGCACCCTGCCGATTAGCGGCAAATTTAGCGACGCCCAACGCGAGGTTTATAACGCTGTGCTCGAGGCGGCCGACGCAGTTTTTGCGGTGGCTAAACCGGGCATCAAGTTTCGCGAACTTCACGCAACAGCCATGGCTGTGATTGCTCGTCACACCGCAAACTGGGGTTTGTTGCCAATCAGCGCCGAAGAATCAATGCAGCCCGACCGTCAATTTCACCGTCGCTTCATGGTTCATGGCACCAGCCACCACCTCGGCCTAGACGTTCACGACTGCTCACAGGCCCGCCGCGAAATGTCGCTCGATGGCGAACTCAAGCCGGGCATGGTTTTCACGATTGAGCCGGGGCTTTATTTTCACCCGAACGACCAGCTAGCGCCCGAACGCTTCAAGGGCATTGGAATTCGAATTGAAGATGACGTTCTGGTCACCGAAACCGGCGTCGAAAACCTCACTGCAGCGCTGCCACGCAAAATCGAAGAAATTGAAGCCTGGATCGCTGCCCTGCAGGCCTAAGCTTTAGCTGTTTTCTGAGCCATCTCGTTGGCTTTGCCACCCAAACCGGTGGGCACGACGACCTGGTAGCTTGCGGCAATAATCATTGAGCCGCTGATGAACTGACGGTTCGCCCCGCGCATTGACATGCGGGTTACTCCCCAGATCATGCCCAGGCCTGCGCCTAACACTGCGGCAGCGATGACGTCGTTGGTGAATGCGGCGGCCGAAGTAGCCGATGCAAAGATTAGTCCGGCAAAAAGGCCTAGCCAGGCTCCGTTGAGCGCACCATTCATTGCCATGCGGCCATAGGTTAGGCGACCGCGAACGCGTTCAACGGTTTTAAGGTCTGAGCCCACAATCGCAATTAGGTTCGCTGCAAAGCCACCCGCGACAATGCGGTCGACCAAGGCAACTGCCTCTAAATAATTTTGAAACTCGCCAACAACATCACCAGTTGGCACAACCGGCACAAGGCCACGAATGGTTTGGCGATTAGCACCGCGGTTTGATTGGGTTTGCATGGCTCAAGTTTAGGCGGTTGCCGATAGGCTTAACGGCGTGAGTTCAAACCGTGTATTCGTAGCCCGACTAGCAGGCTGTGGCGTTTTTGACCCATCTGGCGACCGGGTGGGCAAAGTCATTGACGTGCTCGTTTCATATCGCAGCACGGGAGCACCTCGTGCCACGGGAATGCTGGTTGAAATCAGTGGCCGCCGCCGAGTTTTTGTGCCGATCGCACGCGTGACATCGATTAGCGCTGGTCAAGTAATCACCACCGGATTAATTGACCTGCGTCGTTTCACCCAACGCGGTCAAGAAGTTCGCGTAATCGCAGAGATGCTTGGACGCAAAGTTAACCTTC
>CAIYTL010000086.1 GCA_903929105.1 uncultured Micrococcales bacterium
TGAGCTACCAGTTATGGTGACGGTCGATGAGCCAGTGCTGGTAGGTGTGCCAGAGATTGCACCGGTGGTTGAGTTGTAGGTCAAGCCCGTTGGCAAACCAGTGATGGTGTAGCTCGTGATCGGCACGGTAGGCACTTGGTTAGTGAGGGTGTAAAGCCCCGAAGCCATGGCGCTGTTCACCGTTAACGAAATCGTGCTCGGAGATATCGCAAGCACCGGTTGAAGTATCAAACTCGGCGATGATTGAGCGGTTCCCGCTGAGTTAATTGCGAGTATCACTACTGTGTACAACGTCGTTGCAGAGACGCCGGTAACGGTGCAGGTCAGCGCTGGTGCGGCGCAAAGTGGCCCAGTGATTGAGGTTCCGCCACCTACCGGCGTAGCCACGGCTTGATAGTTTGTGACCGGGCCGCCAGTAGTTGGTGCGGTGTAAGTAGCGGTTAGCGTGGTCGAACTGCCGTTACCTGTTACGGTTGGGCGCCCTGGCGCACCGGGCGGCAACATGGCCGTGCCGATAAGTACCGACAACGAGCTAGTGGCGCTCAGTGGGAACGGTGCGTTATCTGAAACTGAAACCTGAAAAGTGAAAGCGGCCGACGATATTCCGGTTGCATTTATGTGGAGTGTGCCGGTCTGAGGAGTCTGACCACCAGCGGCGACAGTAGGTGTGAAAGTCGCCCAGCTAGGCAATGTGTTAGTGCTGAACTTTAGAGTGTCACCAGTGTCAGGGTCGGTTCCGGTGAACACGACATCTTGCACGGCGTCACTGGCAACCGAGATGCTACTTGCGCCTGCATCGTTAGTTATCGCAGGTGAATGGTTGGTTGTTGATGATGCAAACGAAAGCAGAACGTCACGCGTGACATATTGCCCAAGGCTGTCTGTCGCCCTGGTTTTTAGCGCCCAGTAAATAGGCAAGGCCGCGGTGCCACCACTGAAACTCGCAGAATAGTTGTCTGTTCCGGTGCACAACGAGTATCCGATTCTAAATTCACCGGTTGAAGTGTTCAGATCGGAACAGGGGATGCGACTAGCGCCGTATCCGTCTAGCGCAGCCGCGGAGCTGGTCACGAGTGAATAGGTAACAGATTTTCCGGTGCTATCAAGAGCGTTGAGGTTTGTGCTGAAAACGTAGTTTGGGTCAACTGTAGGGTCAACATAGGCAACGTTTGTCATGTAACCCGAGTTGTACATAGGGCTTGCATTGGAACTGTTGAAGTTCACTCGACCTTGAAATTGAATGACCTGGTTTGTCGTGTTTTTAATGCCACCAATGCGGTTGCTTCCGGTTTGGCTAAAAACGTAGTCGAAAGCTGGGTTAAAGTTCGGGCAGGCTACATCGATCACATAGGTCGTCGTGAACACGTTGTAAAGCGGTTCAGAGTCAGAATCGTATGACCACGATGCGGGTGTTGTCGCTTGTCCGGAACATTTAGTAACGGTCGCGACGACAGCACCTGTAGTGTGGTTGACCGCAGTCATCGTCGGGAACCCGAAGAACGTACAGAGGCTACCCGACGGTTGTGTGCCGCCTATTGCTGAACTCGTTGATGACTGCAAACAGGCGTCTTTGCGCTCGACCATGGTCGAAGTGACTGTGACTGTTTTAGCGCCGGCGTCATAGACAATCGTGCCCACAGCACCGCGAAGGTGAGTTGCAAAGGCAGGCTGCACTCCCGTAGCGACAACGGCGACGAATGCGACAATAGCCGCGATGCGCCACGTGAGCCGTTTCAGTGAAAACAAAACTACCTCGAAGTCAAGTTCTAAACACAAACATTCGAAAAGTTATTCCGAACTTTAAAACTTTATTCGATACCTACTAGTTCAGGGAACTAGAAACGAGCATGAATTTCAATTTCTTAAGAAAAGCTTTCAGAGCGCTTTGGCAGCACCGAAGTTACTGCCACGAAAAGTGCAATCAGCACTAGCTGAACTATTAGGGCATTGCGAAAACCGGCGTCAGCCTGGCCGAGGCTAGCAAAGTGAAAGAACACGGTGCCGAAAACTGCAACACCAACCGATGACATAACCGACTGCACTGCCGAAAGCACTCCGCTTGCCGAACCGCTCTGCTGAGGTTCGACCGTTGAAAGCACCGTGTCAAAAATCGGGGCAGCAATTAAACCTGTGCCAATACCCGAAACCACAAGGGCCGGCACCAGCTGCCAGATCGAAAAGTTGCTGAGTGAAGGCACAGCAATCCACATCAAACCAACACCAATAAGTTGAACCGCAGCGCCAATCTGAAGCGTAAAGCGCCCGCCGATTTTTTCGGCCAAAAACGCACCACTGATAGTGCCACCGATTGCAGAACCAAGCGCGATAGGAATATTGCCCAAACCAGCGTCAGCCGAAGTGAACTTCTCGCCGAACTGCAAAAACAACGTCAAAATCAAATAGATGCCGGTAAAACCAGCAAAATAAAGGCCGAGCCCTGCAAGGCCCATCGTGTAAGCGCGCTTCTTGAAAATGCTTGCGTCAATCAGCGGGGTTGAGCCGCGACGAGCAGTCACACGTTCCATCCAAGCAAAAATAAAGAACACCGCAACCGAACCAGCAAAGAGCATCCGGCAAGCCACTGGAAAAGGCATAAATACGAATCTCATACAGCTATGAATCCATGTACAAACAGATAGAACAGGCCCTGAAAGATATGGACGCCA
>CAIYTL010000087.1 GCA_903929105.1 uncultured Micrococcales bacterium
ATTGCATCGCGACAACACCAGTGGGGTTGGGCAAGCACCGATTGGTCTAATTGTCGCGCTAGTAATGACTGGTTCGTTGGGTCTAGGTTTGCGTCTGCTGCGCAGCAGCCTCGGAGCCCTCTATTTGATGACTTTGGCTTTCTATGTCTCAATTTGGTACTTCGCTAATGGCCGCCCTAGCAGCCCTCTAATTCAAGGTGACTGGATCGGCAGCTGGTGGACGTATGGTTCAGTCATTTTGTTGGCAATCATTATTCTGTTCCCGCGCCTGCGCCCAAAAACTTGGAGCAAAAGCGCTTCTGGCCACCGCTAGAGATAAAATATTTAAAGATTTAGCAAAGGAAAATCTCTGTGACTTATGTAATCGCTCTGCCTTGTGTCGACGTCAAAGACAAGGCTTGCATCGACGAGTGCCCTGTTGACTGCATTTATGAGGGCGACCGCATGCTTTACATTCACCCTGACGAATGCGTCGACTGCGGTGCTTGCGAACCGGTCTGCCCGGTTGAAGCGATTTATTACGAAGATGACCTTCCGGCTCAGTGGGCCGACTACTACAAGGCAAACGTCGAGTTTTTTGAAACCATCGGATCACCTGGCGGCGCTGCCAAAGTTGGCGTAATCAATAGAGACCACTCGGTAATCACCGCATTGCCACCACAGGCCTAGTTGCGGCTGGTTTCGATTGTTTGATCGTCTGCCCGAGTATCCGTGGCAACTGCTAAAGCCTTATTCGGCTAAAGCTGCTTTGCACGCTGGGGGAGCAGTCGACTTATCAATCGGTTCACCGGTTGACCCAACACCAGAGGTAATTCAGCATGCCCTCGACAATGCGTCAAACGCGCCGGGGTACCCTTCGACTGCTGGCACCCCAGAGTTTCGCCAAGCTGTGGTCGACTGGTTTGCCCGCCGTCGAGGTGTCGCCGGTCTAAACGCTTCACAGGTAATGCCCACTATTGGCTCGAAAGAGTTCATCAGTTGGCTGCCACTCATGCTTGGCCTAGGCGCGGGTGATGTAGTTGTTCAACCAGAGGCGGCCTACACTGCCTATGCCGTCGGGGCAGCCCTTTGCGGTGCCGAGATTGTGTCACAAGATGACCCAGCACTTTGGCCCGACAATGCCAAACTCATTTGGATCAACTCACCGGGCAACCCAGACGGGCGAGTTCTAGATGTTGATTTTTTGCGCACCGCGGTTGCTCGTGCCCGCGAAATCGGCGCTTTGCTTGCGAGCGATGAATGTTATGCCGAACTCGGCTGGTCAGGCAAATGGGCTACCGATGTGATTCCGAGCATTCTTGACCCAAGAGTCATTGGCAATGATCTTTCAGGAGTGATTGCGGTTTATTCGCTCAGCAAGCAGTCGAACCTTGCGGGTTATCGCGCGGCTTTTGCTGTGGCCGAAGAGTCGCTCGTCAAGGCTCTGGTTAACCTGCGCATGCACGCCGGCATGATGAGCCCTTGGCCCGTGCAACAGGCAATGACGGTTGCTCTAGGTAATGATGAGCACGTTGAGCATCAAAAAGCTTTGTACCGCGCTCGCCGCGAGGTGTTGCTGCCGGCAGTTCGAGAATATGGTTTTGAAGTTAGCCACAGTGAAGCCGGCCTGTATCTTTGGGCAACCCTGGGCGAAGACTGCTGGGCCACCGTTGATCGCATGGCTGAGCTAGGAATAGTTGTTGTGCCGGGTAGCTTTTATGGCGACCCTAAGAGTCAGCACGTTCGTTTTTCAATCACAGCAACCGATGCAGCCATTGCCGAAGGTGCGGCACGCCTTCGCAATGCCATAGGCTAGAAACACCCAATAGAACCCTCAGGAGCCACCATGACCTCCAACGAAAAAGTAACCATCAGCTATGGCGACAAAACCGCCGAAATGGATGTCTTGCACAGCGTTGATGGCCCTTCGGCCGTAGACACCTCAAAGTTGCTCGCCAACATTGGTTTGACCAGCTTTGACCAAGGGTTTGTGAACACTGCCTCAACTAAATCAGCCATCACCTACATTGATGGCGAGCAGGGAATTCTGCGTTACCGCGGCTACCCGATTGATGAGCTAGCCGGCAACAAAAGCTTTCTCGAAGTCGCACACCTTTTGATTTATGGCGAGCTGCCAAACGAGTTTGAACTTGCCAACTTTGATGGCCGTCTGCGTCGTCACACACTTTTGCACGAAGATCTAAAAGGCTTCTTCGACGCTTTCCCGCAGAACGCCCACCCGATGTCGGTTTTGGCTTCGGGAGTATCTGCGCTCTCAACTTTCTATCAAGACTCGCTAAACCCCCACGACGCTGAGCAGGTTGAACTTTCTACCATTCGTTTGCTAGCCAAAATGCCGGTTCTAACTGCATACACCCACAAACGTGGTTTGGGTCAGGCGCTGCTCTACCCAGACAACTCGCTGAGCATGGTTGAGAACTTCTTGCGCCTTAACTTCGGCAACATGGCTGAGCCTTACATTCAGAACCCGGTTATCACCAAAGCGCTCGACACGCTTTTGGTATTGCACGCCGACCACGAGCAGAACTGTTCCACTTCGACCGTTCGCCTAGTTGGCTCGAGCCAGGCTAACCTTTTTGCTTCAGTTTCGGCAGGCATCAACGCGCTCTTTGGCCCGCTTCACGGTGGCGCTAACGAGGCAGTTCTTGAGATGCTCACTTACATTCGCGACAGCGGCGAATCAGTTGAGCGATATGTTGAGCGGGTAAAGAACAAAGAAGATGGCATTCGCCTAATGGGCTTCGGCCACCGCGTTTACAAGAGTTTTGACCCTCGCGCCAAAATCGTTAAGGCAACTGCCGACAGCGTTCTTGCTGAGCTTGGTGTGAACGACCCGTTGCTCGACATCGCCAAGCAGCTCGAGGCAGCAGCACTTGCTGACCCATACTTTGTCGAGCGCAAGCTGTATCCAAACGTCGACTTCTATACCGGCGTTATCTATAAGGCAATGGGATTCCCGCCAAAGATGTTCACCGCGCTATTCGCGATGGGCCGCCTACCAGGCTGGATCGCCCACTGGCGCGAGATGATGGTAGACCCAGCGACCAAGATTGGTCGCCCACAGCAGGTTTACATCGGTTCGCCTGAGCGTCACCTGTATTAGCCCTTAAGTTTTAACCAAAGAAAAAAGGTGCTCCCCAAGCAGGGGGCACCTTTTTTGTTTGCGCTTTAGCCGAGGTTTAGCCAATAGACGGCGGTGTCGCTATAACTCTTGGTTTCGTCAAGAACCAAACCGCTCGGCAGCGTTAGCGCCTCAGTGCGGCTTGTGCGTTCTAGAACCCCGGTTGCTTCGGGATTTAGCAACGAGGTCGGATTTCGCAGTTATTTTAGCTCAAGGTGAAATAACTGTCACCCTAAATTGCTACATACGCTGGGGGCCGACCGTTGTAGATTTAAGCAAATGGGGGGAGCCTCATTCTTTAGGGGAGGGAAACATGAAATTAGCGAAGATTTTCACGCCAACAATATGTTTTGCATTAGCAGCGGTGACTTTATTTATGCCAACTGCGACTCAAGCTGCGTCTAGTGGCGCGGCTGATGAAATATTTTCGACGCACGAATTCACCCTGCAAATGAACGAAGCGGACGAAAGGCTTTCAGCTTTTGAGAATTTTGCAAGCGTTAGATTAGTGGATCAATCAATTGTGCATGTCCATTGGAAAGGTGAAGTGCCAGATGAGGCCCTTCGTCTAGTTAAGTCTATTTTTGGCGACCTGCCAGTCCAAATAGACAACGTGCGGTTCAACCGGAATGAACTCAACGATGCTAAAAACTTGGCGTATGAGAAAGTTGGAGCCTTATTTGACAGGAATCTGGTCACCAGTGTTTCGATTTCGTCTTTGAGTGATGAATCGGGTATTGAAATTCAGCTTGACGCAGTTTCTCCATCGACCGTCAAATCGGCCGAAAGCATCTTGGGCTTGAATCAACAAGTTCCTATAGAAGTCGTAGATACAAACCTTGCATCCTCACTGTCGCTTTCGCGCACTTTGAATGCTTCTCCCTTCAACGGAGGGTCATATTTTGTTTATCCGAACGGCGAAGTTGGCAACCTTACCTGCAGCACGGGTTTTGGTGTGGAGAGCAATGTCAATGGCGAAGACTTTCTGTTAACGGCCCAGCACTGCTTTTCGGGGCAAATTTCAGCCGTGAGTATTTACAACTATGGAAATCAGAGCGGAGGGCCGATTGCAACGCGAAGCTCATATTCGCCCTTGTATAACTCGGCGCTTGACTCGGCTCTAATGAAGCCATCGTCTGGAGTCTCATCAAACAAGATTTTTACTTTTGGTTATAACTCTTCTACTACAGAAGCCATAAGCGGATCTGCAAACCCGTATCTTGGCCAACCGCTGTGCACAAATGGTGGGAACTCTGGTGAACATTGCCAGGTTATCGTGGATGATCTTGATCAAAGCTACACAGTACGGGGTATCAACGGAAGAATATTGACCTTCCCTCATCTCGTATCTGCATCGCTATTACCGACTGTAGTTTCTCAAGGTGGTATTGCCGTGGCTCAGGGTGACAGCGGAGGACCCATAATTCAACGGGCTTATGTGGGTGGAGCGACAGCAAACTACGCGGTCGGCACCATCACAGCTGAATATAATTTTGCAAATTGCCCTGCCAGCTTAAATAATTCAAATACTACTTGTGCTACTTCTGTTCTGTTTCCAAAAATCAGCTCCGTCTTACAAAGCCTCAATATTCAGCTAAAGCCTTAGGAGGCTAATTATGAAGAAATTATCCAAAATCTTTCTCGTATCCGTCTCATCAATAGCCATTTTTGCCGCTGGGGTCGTAGCTGGCCCGCCTATTAGGAGCCTATTGTCACCGGGGTTTTCCTGCCCAAAAATCTCAAACCACTACAATAATGGGATAGGTCAACTGCTAGATGCCAATCTTTTGCATGTGAATGCAGCTGCGCAAAAGGCGGCATTCGAAAAATTTAGCGGTAGGTCTGACTACTTCGGCTGCACAATTGAAAGCGTAGAAATTTCAAAGATAAATGGTGTGATTTTAGTGAAAGTTTCAAATTCGGTTGATGCAGAACTGGAAAAAAATCTGTTTGAAAGCTTCTACAGAGAATTCGGCGGAAAAGCTTATTTCTACTAGTAGTGGGCATTAAGTGATGCTGAGCCAATAGACCGCGGTGTCGCCATAACTCTTGGTTTCGTCAAGAACCAAACCGCTCGGCAGCGTCGGCGCCTCAGTGCGGCTTGAGCGTTCGAGAACCACGGTTGCGTCGGGCTTTAGCCATCCGATTAGATTTTGCAGATTTTCGGTGACTTCGTCGTTAGTGACGTCATATGGCGGGTCGATGAAAACTAGGTCAAAAGTCGGCACTGCCTCGCCGGTTACCAGAAACGCGTTCACGGTTTGAATGGCTACCTTGATGCGAACGTCAACACCCTCGGCGAATAGGTTTTTGTCAACCTTTTTGCAGTTGACCTCGCACACGGCGGCGGCCTGGCGGTTGCTCTCAACAAGCACGGCGTTCACGGCGCCGCGGCTCAAAGACTCAAGACCCAAAGCGCCAGTGCCGGCATAGAGGTCGGCAACAACCGCGCCTTCAACAATGCCTCGAGCGTCAAGGCGGCTAAAAATGCTTTCGCGAACGC
>CAIYTL010000088.1 GCA_903929105.1 uncultured Micrococcales bacterium
GGCTGGCTTGGCGGCAGGCTTAGCAGCTGGCTTAGCTACTGTCTTAGCTGGTGCTGCTTTGGCAGGAGCCTTAGCGGCAGGCTTAGCTACTGTCTTAGCGGCAGGCTTCGCAGCAGGCTTAGCGGCAGGCTTTGCAGCAGGAGCCTTCGCGGCAGGCTTAGCAGCAGGCTTAGCTGCGGTCTTAGCTGGTGCGGCTTTGGCAGGAGCCTTAGCAGCAGGCTTCGCAGCGGTCTTAGCTGCAGCTGCTTTGGCAGGAGCCTTGGCGGCTGGCTTCGCAGCCGTCTAGGCAGCTGGCTTAGCGGCAGGCTTAGCAGCAGGCTTAGCAGCGGTCTTCGCCGCAGTTGCGCGCTTCTTGACTTCGGCGATGGCTGACTCGGCAGCAGCCTTGATCTCTGGCGCTGCTTCTTTAGCTTCGTGAGCTACGTCTTTGCCAATGGTGGTTGCTGCTTCGGCGATAGCCACCGCAGCTTTTTGGGCAACAGGAGTGTTGCGTTTGATCAAAGCTTTGATGCGGTCTAGAAAGGCCATGAGTGTTTCACTTTCAATTATTTTTCAGGAGTGGGCTGTTGCGTTTAACTTTAGTAAAAGCTGAAACTTTTAGCCCGCAATGTTACGGCGAGTTTAGTTAGCCGTTAGATGCTCTACGGCGGCGCAGAATCTCTGCGATGGCTTCGGCGTCAACAGCTTGTGCCGAAGCATTGCTTGCGACGACTTGTGCGGCACCAGCTTTTTCGCCCAGGTCAATAACTTTTGCAAACACAGGCGCCTCAAGCGAACCGAGCTGCGTTGAATATGTTGGTGCCGGAATCGGCTCAACAGTGAACTCTCGAGCGCGGCGCTGTGCTTCGCGAGCCTCGGCCCACTCGCGCGCAGCAGTCGCAGCTTGCTGGTGAGCGGCTTGAGCCAAACGCACCTGGGCTGCAGCTTCAGCGGTAGCTCGGGCGTTTGCCGAAAGGGCAGTCGATGAAACGCCTGCGCGTGAACGAATCGAACCGACCAAGAGTCGACGCTGGGCTGCTCTTGCCATGACAAGGCCACGCAAAACAATCAACGTCAAAACTATGGCTGCAATCAACTCGGCAGTTAAGAAACCAAACTTGCTAACCGCAAAGCCGAGCGCAACTGCGGTCGAGGCGAACATCCATGAAAGAAAACTAAGAACGCGAACTGTTAGGTCAGCGCGATAAACCTGTTCGCTAAGCGAAGCAACTTTAGTTTTTGGTGCCTGCAAAATCGGGTTTCGCACTTCTGAAACTGCGCGCTTAACCTGGCGCACCTGAGATTTTTCTTCAGAACGCTCAGCCGAGGCATTGAACCAAGAAGGAATGAACACGAAGAGCCAAAGAACGGCAACAATCACCAGGGTGACGCCGCCGAGGCCCGAAAAGTTCATAAGTCAAAGATATGAGATGAACTGCTCTGCGGCTGTGAGGCTCGCTGCGTGTCTAACTGCGAGCGCCTTAAAGCTGGCAGTCAAACCTATTTTTGGTCACGCCAAGGGTAATCAAGCAGTGGAACACGACCATTGTTCCACCTAGCCAAGACGCCACCGCTAGACGCCGGTTCGCCCGCTAAGTCTTCGGCGGTCAAAGCAAAAACATAGTGATCGCGCCAAGCGCCGTTGATGTGAATGTACCTTTGCTTCAAACCCTCATAACGAAACCCAAGTTTTTCAACCACCCTTAGACTCTTTGAATTCTGAGGAATAATGTTGATTTCAACTCGGTGCAACCTCATGATTTTCATCAAATAATCAGAAGCCAAAGCAACGCCGGTTGGTGCCACTCCGCGCCCAGAAATGGTTTGACCATCAAGCTCAGGAACAACCCAGTAACCAATCACCGCACTTGAAACTGCGCCATAAAGTATGTTCGCCACGTTTAACTGCCCAACGATTTGGCCATCGACCTCGATTACAAAAGGCACACCCGTTTGTTGGTCATATTGGCGCAACAGGCTTCGAACCATCGCTTTAAAGTCAAAACTTTGCGGTGCTTCAGGGTTGGTGGCCTCCCAAGGGCGCAACCAATCACGATTGCCCAAAACTAACGCCTCTAGCGTTTTTGCATCGCGCATTCGAACGATGCGCAACGTAACGTCGCCACTGGTTAGAGAAAAGTTTGCACCCACAATGGCAAGATTAGTGGCATGAACGTTGCTGATTCGGCAGGCCAAAAGGCGCAGTTGCGCAAGAGCCTAAGTTCTTGGCGCGCGCAGTTTGCCGTTCACCTGGCCGAGCACTTGACCGAGCGTAAAAACTTGCAACATGATTTTGCCGAACAACTTCGCCAAATCTGCATTCAAACTAAAGCCCAAAGAGTCGCGTGCTACCTGCCTTTTGGCGGCGAACCTGACACTTCACTTTTTAATAAATGGGCGATGGATGTTCAGCTCGAGTTGCTTCTGCCGGTGGCAAACCCTGATCACACGATGCACTGGGTGGCTTTCGACGGGGTTAGCACTAAAGCTTCAATATTTGGTTTCGCCGAACCTCACGGCCCAACTGTTGAACTTGAGCCGGTTGACCTGATTATTGTGCCGGCACTTGCGGTTGACCAAAGCGGCAACCGTTTGGGCAAAGGCAAAGGTTATTATGACCGAGCTTTAGCAGCCACCGCCGCGCCTGTGGTTGCCGTGGTTTATGAGCACGAGTTGCTCGAGGCCCTGCCGACTGAACCTCACGATCGGGCGGTTGACTTCGTGGTCACCCCCGAGCAAACCCTCAAGTTTTAGCGGTTAAGATTTAACCGTGCCCACCTACTCTTATAAGTGCAAAAACTGCGAACATGCTTTTGACATTCAGCAGGGTTTCGCTGATGACGCTTTGAGTGTTTGCCCCCAGTGCCAGGGCCAGTTGATCAAAGTGTTTGGCCAGGTTGGCGTGACGTTTAAGGGTTCTGGTTTTTATAGAACCGACTCAGGCGCAGGCTCGTCAAAATCTTCTGGCAGCGGCTCAAGCAGCGCCAAATCTGGCGACTAGCAAGTCGGCAAAATCTTTAACCCCAGTGCGGTGGTTTGTCGTCGCGCAATCGTTGATCGTTGCCCTGCGAACGTTCGCCCCACGCTAGGTCGGTGTCTTCAAAAGCTCGATCTGATTCATCGAACATCGTCAGCGGCTTGTCGCGCAAGCTAACTCCAAGAGTTTCAGCAACCCGATATGCGATTGCTTGAGGGTCTGCGAAAAGCTCAAAACTGCTCACGCGAAGCACGCGCCACGACATTGCCTCAAGCAAAGCTGGTCGAAGCCTGAGTGAATAACTCGGGTCGCTAATGTCGATCGCCGAATCAGGCAGAACTACAACAGCGGTGTTAGCAAAACTTGCGACTAGAGGCAGACGACTGCCAAAGCCAAATTCGGTGCGAATCGCTAGCTTTTTAATTCTTATGGCAAGGTCTGCCAACAGAGCATCGCGGTCGAGGTCGTTGAAACCTTTGTTGTGCCTGCTGCCGAGTAGGTCACGAAGCAACGCTGGCGCTGGTTCAAGAGTTTCACCCTGCAAATCGACCGCCGAGAAACAGGCCACGGTGGTTATTTGGCGACGGGCGCTAACCAGCAAATTGGCGAGAGCCAAACGGCCGGTGGGTTGGCTCAGCTCACCAAACTCGGTGCCCACTTTGCCGTGCTGGTTTCGGCCGAAGCCCACCGAAAAAATTACTCGGTCGGCGATTCGGTGTTGCAAATCATTAAGTGAAAGCACTTCGAACTTTTCGCTGCCGTGTGTTTCAAAAAACGCCACAAGTTGTGGTCGACTGCGAAGGCCTTCGTGAATGGCAGTGCGAATGTTGATTGCGTGTTTTGCCGATGGGGTGGCAACCAGAAGCGATTCTTGAGGTTGCCAAAGAGCATGGTTGAAAACTAGCTCGGCAACGCGGCTGACCTCGGCGTCGAGGCTTTCAACGCTCGCGTTGACAGCTGCTCGGTTGTTCTCGGTGATTACCTCAACCGTTGACTTTTCGCGGCCCAAGAATTCGTCGGCAGTGGGTTCAAAAACGATTCGGTTTTGATAAAACTCACGGTTCACAAGTGCACCGAGTGCTTGGCCGCCGGTGCGATAACTTGTGCGCAAGACTTCTGAACCAAAAGTGTTTCTGAGCTCGGCAAAAGCCGAAGTTGCTTCAAACTCGCGCCCAATCGGTTCAATGCGCGCCTCGGTTTCAAAACCAACCGGCGCTGCAATGGCGTCATCACCAAAACCAATCACCTGTTTTGCTCTAACCAGTGCAGCCAAGTTTTCGGCAATCGTTGAGCCAGCACAATCGAGCAGCAAAACCACGTCGAAAAACTCATCGCCAAAAGCAGTTTTAGGCAACAGGGTAGCGACTTCGTATGGCGACATCATTACGGTGTTGGTCAGCGACCAGAATAAATTTGGCGTTGAACTAAGAATTTGTTGCAGACCTGCCTTGCCGCTGCGCAACACCGTTTTAAGGTTTGTCGCCTCGGTGCTGTTTGCTGCCAAGCCCATGCGCCAACGCGCGGCCAGATCAGCATTGAGTTTGGCGGTTGCCTGCGTGGCGACTAGCGAGTCGGCCTGCACAAACTGAGCTTCACGCTGCGCGACAGTAGCTGAATCAAGGGCAACTTTGGCGCCTTCGGTTGCTAGCAGGTGTTCTAGGCAAGACTGCCACCAAGCCAAATCGAGCTCGAGCGCCAACTGCTCGCGAGTGGCGTGAAGCGTGCTCAGGTCGCGGCAAAGCGCCGACAAACCAAGCTCGCGCAACTGGCTCATTATGGTTGCGCGCTCGCCCAAGTTTTCTAAAGCGGGTGACGGTTCAGCCAGCGAAAGCAGTTTGGTTTTCAAAACTTTGAGCTCTAAATCAACCAGCGCTGGTTCGCCCGACTCTGGGTCGAGGTGTTGCGAAATCGATGTCAGATCGCGCAGCAACTGACGATATTTTGACTCGGCCTGTTGAATGCCAGCGGGCACCTGGGGTGGGGTCGGGGTGATGCAGTAGGCCTGCCACAACTCACCTTGATTTTGAGCATTTCGCAAAGCGGCGTTTAGGTCTGAAACTGGGCGGCCCGCTCGAACATATTCCTTGGCCAACTTTTTGAGTCGACGTCTGGTGCCTCCCGACATCGCACCCTTAGTCTTTTTCGAAGCGGTGGCTTCGATAAGTTCACCTAGTGAACGGTCAAACACGTCGGGAACAAAAGTGTCCAAAGTGTCGCGCAAACCGATGAAAAGCTCTAGATACGAGCCCCACTCGGCAACCGAGTTAGCCGGGCGCAGGTTGGCTTTAGTTATGAAGTCACCAAGTTCAGCGGCCAGCTGATCAAAAATTTCGTCGCGCATGCGCACAGCCATTTGCAGAGCCTCTTGAACTTCAGCGGCTGAACTAAAGCGCGCTTGATACCAAGCGGTGTCTTGCGGGCCAAAGTTAAACTCGCCCAAATCGTGAGCTGCCTGCAGCAAGCTGAGCGCTTTAGTTCGGTCGCTTAGCGCAGGCAGGTGCTCAGGCGCAATCAGTGCTGAGGTTTCAGGAGCCTTGGGCAATGAGCTCAACATAGCCAACTGCTGCAGAGCATCAGCAGCCGAAACGCCAAGCGTCAAATCGACTCGGTTCAACGAATCAAAATACTCACCTATTGCCCCGAGCGCAGCCTCTCGCCCTTCGAGTGCTGCTTCATAAGTGTGTGCACCGGCCTTTTCGTGGCGTGAAATGGCTGCAATAACGTCGAGCCAAGCGTGTCTTGAGCGCACACCTAAACCGGCGATGTTGAAGCTGCTCAGCCGGTCAGCTAACTCGTTTAGAGTTTGTTGCCTTGGCGCAACCACAAGCACTTTGCGGTTTTCAGCAGCAAAAGCTGCAATCAAGTTGGCGACCAGCTGGGTGTAACCGCATCCTGGCAAAGTTTCTACGGCAAAACTGTGGCCTGCCAAAGCTCGACGCACGATTAGATTTTGGGTTTTGTCAGCATCGGCAATCAAAAGGGCAGATTCGGCTGGCTCGCGCGGCGGCAAACCTGTGACATCAGATTCGCCAGCGAGTCGCCTCAAAAGCGGTGCATTTGAAACTGAATAATCGTCGGCAAGAGAGGCTGGTTCGAGCACAAAGTTGCCGATCACCAAAAGATTGCTCAGCTCGGGCTTGCCGGCATCGCCTAGCTCCGCATTCAAATAGTCAAAAACTGCGATCGGCAAAAGCTCACTGGCCGAAGCGGCACGACGCTCAAGCGTTTCGGCGCTGAGCTTGACCCCATAGCAAACCTCAAAATGTTTCAACAAATAAGGGTTGGCAATGGCTGGCCCGGCTAGTTCAATCTGAAAATCATCGCCGTTCGCATTGAACCTTATAGGCCAGAGCACAATCGGCAAAGCCAAATCGAAACCATCAGACTCAAGGTTGGCAAGGCCACCAGCGATAAAAAGATTGTCGAGACCATAGTGCTCAAGCAGTTCGTGCGCTTTGGCGTGAATACGCTTGGCAGTGGCCAACGACCGCGAAAAGCTCAACGGTTCTCGCACTAGGTTAGACAGCACCGAAGCGCCAGACCCTGTCAGTTGCGAAATGCCGCTCGGGTGAGCACGACCAAGGTCAATGTGCGAGTGGTGATCTTGCTCAAAATTTCGTAGCGGATTCGCTACACCGAGCGCCAAAATTTCATCATGCCAACTCTGCCAGCTGGCTTGAATCTTTTCGTTAGTCTCGGCGGTTTCTGGCACATTCCAAGACTAACTTTCAGCGTTGCACTTAGTGCTTAGGCACGAGGCCTTTTTCAAATGTTGAAGTCACCGCTATTGGGTCGCTTAGTTCACCCAGAAATTCGCCATTCGGCCCCTCATAGTTAACGAAACCGATGAGCACCCAACCGTCAGGCCCTTTAATTACGCGGGCGGCATACAGAAGGCGCTGCTCAAAAGCCTGGGCCTTGCTGTAGTCAACACCTGTTAGGTCTTTGTCCACCGCAAACGAATAAGTTGCATCTCGCTGGCCAAAGGTCGCCTGCCGCGCCGCCGACAGCTCGCGCCAACCACAGCAAAACAACACGGTGGGCACGCCATCAATCACTTCATATTGAAAAACCTCAAGCTGCCCAAAATCGTCAGAAACCTCACCCAACGCAGGCAAGACCTGCCAATCGCGCTGGTTCGTCGAAACGGCGTGGCCCATGACTCCACGAGTTGCCACCGGGCCAGAGTGTGAACGTGCGGTGACCAGCATGTGCCAAAGCGGTTGCGCGTTAGCTAGTTCGGTGATGCCGGCATCGGTGTTGTATTTTTCGCCGCCGATCAGCTGACCGGCTTCAGCTTTGAAAACCCATGGGTCACGCCACGCTTCATCGGGCCATTCGCTCGTGCCCAAAGTTTCATACCAACGCGAGTCAGCCGCCACCAAGGCCTCGTTGCTGAGTTTGGTCCAGGTGAAAAGGTCGGGCGATGTTGCCGCGCCAACGGTTTGACGATTGCCGCCGTCTTCACGACTGGTTCCCGTGTAATACATCCACCACAGCCCGTCATCACCCTTCACCACCGAGCCGGTCCAAGTGGTGTAGCTGTCAAAAGCGGGTGACTCACTGACAATAAGTGCGTCTGTCACAACCTGCCAGTTGGTTAGATCGGTTGAAACTGCGTGCCCAACAATGGGGTGACGGTGGCGACGGTTTGGGTCCTGCAGAGCACGGCTCGCACTCAAATAAAAGGCGTGGTAACTCTCACCATCAAAAGCAAACCAGCTGTCCCAGATCCACTTGTCAACTAATTTCAACGCCACGGTTTAGCCCTTTCAATCGCGAGTGCTTGCAATCTAAATTAGTCGGCTGCCCGAGCTACAACCCGGCCACTTTCGAAAGTTGCGAGTCTTGCGTTTTGGTAGTCTTGCTTGAGGTTTGGTGTGATCTAAAACTCGCCCGTGCCGCCCGGCTCCGTAGCTCAGTGGATAGAGCAGAGGTTTCCTAAACCTTGTGTCGTAGGTTCGATTCCTATCGGGGCCACCAAAGCCTAAAAAGTGCGAACTCGTTGCTTTGCCGAAAATACGGCGTCTGTCTGACTCAAATAAATCAGGCCCTCAATCAGGCCAAATATGCCTGGAATGCCTGACCAAAAGAAACAGGCATACAAAATTCCGGTGCCACTCTGACCCAAATAGAACTTGTGGGCGCCGAAGTGGCCCAAAAAAATCGCCAACAAGGCTGCAACGACCCTCGATTTGATTTCGCCAGTGGCACCGCGAGCTGCCGAGTTAACTGCATTCGGATGCCCACATTGTGGGCAGGCAACTGCTTGCGGGCTAATCTGTGCGCCACATGCGCTGCAATAAACCATGGTTTCCCCTCAAATCGAAGCTAAACGTTGATGCATCTAGCGTGCACTGATTTTATCGAACGTTGCAGTTGGCTTCTTGCTAAGCGGCGATTGGCAGGCGCAAAAATTCATCCCACTCGGGTTCGAGTCGTTCTGCGCCGCGAACGCTCCAAGCAACACCTGAAGGCATTCCGGGAACGAACTTTAGAGACCAGCCGATTTCAGCCAATGTTCGGTCACCTTTTTTGTTATTGCAGGTCAGACAGCAGGCAACGAGGTTTTGCCAGGTGTCGCGGCCGCCCCGAGATTTGGGCTGAACGTGATCGATTGTGTTTGCTGAACGATTGCAATAGGCGCATCGAAATCCGTCGCGGCGCAAAACTCCCCTGCGAGATAGCGGCACGTTTCGACTGCCTGGAATGCGCACGTACCGGCTCAGCAAAATCACTGAGGGGCACTCAAACTCAGCGCTGGCACTTCGCACCCGATATTTAGGTGCGCCCTGAAGAACTTTGGCTTTGTTATTCAAAACCAAAATAAGCGCTCGCTTGAAAGACACCACTGCGAGCGGTTCATAACCAGCATTCAAAACCAATGTGCGCAAAAGCATTCCTTTCGAATTTTCTCAGACGGCTTCTGAGATTTTCGGTGCTCACAAATTCATCAACAGAAACAAAAAACGCCGTCAAAAATGACGGCGTGATTAGTTAGCTGCGATTTGGCATTGTTGTTGAAAATGACGTAGTTGATAAACGTGCTTGGATTGCACCCCGATCAACTCCATTTCAAACTCCTAGCTCAAATCAAGAACTGCTTAGTGCAAGGCTAACTCGCGACACGTTGAAAGGCGCAACAAAACGCTTAACGAAAAGTTACGAAATGGTTTAGTTTTTGCCAATAGGGCACGAGGCTAAGGGTTATTTATTGGTCGTTTTCAGGCGCAAATAGAAAACATTAGGTGTGAAAATCGGCGCGAGTTTTACGGTGTCACCCGGGTGTGGAGCGTGATAAAAAGCTCCATTGCCGGCATAGATTCCATCGTGGCTGTAGTCATCAAGAATGACAATATCGCCCGGCACGGCATCTTGCTGGCGCACCACGATTCCCATCAAAGCTTGAGCGCGCACCGAGTGTGGCAAGTCAAGGCCAAACTGTGAGAACACAAATCGAACGTAGCCCGAGCAGTCAAAACCAGAAGGGTTTTCACCGCCAAAAACATAAGGGGTGCCAACATATTTTGCGGCAACCGCAAGAACGGCCGCTCCGCTGATTTTGCTAAACGGTGGATTAGCGACATAGTCGGCCGCAGTTGGGCCGCTATAGAGTCGATAGTTACTCAGGGCATACTGCTGAATCAGCTGCTGGGCAGCTTTTACCGAATAGTTGCCACGTGTAATGTCAGCGCTCGAAGCGCCAGAAATGCTCAGAAGTTGCTGGGTTAGCTTGGCAAGCTCACTGTTGTTGTTAACAGCGAACATCGACATCGAAGCAATCGCAGGGTCCATTGCATATGCCGGCAACGAGGCGGTAGCAATCAATCCAGCTGCAAAAGTAAAGATCGTTACCACCCTGAAAGGTTTGCGATCTATCAGCCGAACGCGACGCAGTGGGTTTCGAATCAAAAATTGTGTGGTGCGCACCGGCACACCAACTTCAACACTTAAATCAAAGCGTGCAACTTTTTTGAGAGCGCGTTCAGCTTTTTTAGCAGCTTTTGCAGCTTTGCGAGCTTCACGAGTGCTCTCGGCATCGCGCATTTGACGTCGACTGCGCAACTCGAAAGACTCGAGCGCACTAACTTCAACATCAGCGCGGTGGCGACCACTGCTTTTTTGCTTCAAGCCAAAACCTCCAATTTCGCCGCAACCACGGCCCCGCAACGAAACTATCCGTTCTAAAAACTCGGTTGCGGGTGAAAGAAATCACCGAGTTCGATTGCGTGCTGGGTTTGCAGCAGGCAACACTTGAGTTTATCAAAACGTTGCCAAAATTTCTTGTGCGCACATATGCTTCAGACAAATCGAAGCAATACCTAGGCTGCAGCCCTAGTTTTGATTAGGTTTTGACCTATTTTTCGACGAAGAGGTGGTGAGCCAAATCGGCCTCAAGCTCGATTCCTTCAGCGTTCGAAACTTCAGAAACAAACACAAGTTGGCCCCTGAATTCAACGGTAATTCGAGCGCCCGGGAGTATTGCGAGTGCTTTCAACTCAGCTAAAATTTCAGGGTCAACCTGCAGCGGCTCACCAATGCGACGCAAAACGTATTCTTGACCAGCCGATGCCACGCCGGGCAGGTTCGCGATCGAAATCACACCTTCATTGAAAGCCGGGTTCACTTTTAGCCCGAACTCTTCAAGGCCCGGAATCGGGTTGCCATAGGGCGAAACGTCAGGGGTCGACAGTAAGCCAATAATCTTGCGTTCAACCTGTTCGCTAACGACGTGCTCCCATCGGCAAGCTTCGTCATGCACGAACTCCCACTCCAAACCAATGATGTCTGAGAGCAAACGCTCGACCAAGCGGTGCTTGCGCATAACCTGCACCGCCAACTCGCGACCGGTCTGCGTTAGTTCAAGATGA
Organism: uncultured Micrococcales bacterium; assembly: GCA_903929105.1. Taxonomy (GTDB): domain Bacteria; phylum Actinomycetota; class Actinomycetes; order Actinomycetales; family Microbacteriaceae; genus Rhodoluna. The sequence goes on from CAIYTL010000088.1 coordinate 10,828, forward strand.
CGATCGTCGCTGACAACCACTAATCCATCGCGCTCCATGCGCCCAACAGTCTGCGAAACAGTCGGACCAGACTGCTCGAGGCGCTCTGAAATGCGGGCGCGAAGCGGCACCTGGCCTTCTTCTTCAAGTTCAAGAATCGTGCGAAGGTACATTTCGGTTGTGTCAATTAGGTCAGACAAAATTTCACCTCAAACTCTTATAGCCTTTTGGCTAATTATGCTCGACATTGACGGGCACTTGGTTCACGCTGGGTAAACTTCTTGA
>CAIYTL010000089.1 GCA_903929105.1 uncultured Micrococcales bacterium
GCCAACAGCAGCGTGTGGCGATTGCCCGAGCTTTGGTTAAAGACCCCGCTGTTTTGCTTGCAGATGAGCCAACCGGAAACCTTGATGAAGAAACTCGCGACGAAATCATCAGTTTGCTTGAAAACCTTTGGAAAGAAAAAGGCATCACATTGATCATCGTGACGCACGACAGTGCGGTCGCGAAGCGGGCTAAAACTCGGCTAAACATTAAAAATGGCATGGTAACTCAGGTCGCATAGCAAACGATTGCAATATTGGCGATGCCTCTCTGCCGCCTATTTGGCGGGGGAGAGGCATCGTTCTTTATTACAGGTTAACAACGCTTTAGGCAAAACGCCCCGATTCTCTGCAAGCGTTTGCAAGATTGAATAAACTTGCAGGTGTTCGAGGAGGACCATGGTTAAAAAATCGGCAATTTCTGCTGATGCGACCTTATTTGACGCTGCAAGAAGTCAACTAAGCGCATTGCTCGACTGCAGCGACCGTGCCAGTCTTGACCTGCTAGATCGCTTCGACCGCTACGCAGCCGATCTGATTGACGGCCTTGCCGAGGTTTATGACCTCGAAGAAACTCTGCCAAAACTAGTGACAGTAATAGCCGAGCGCTTCGCCGACCGTGACGAGAACTTGCACCAGCGCGACCGCGAGCGCGTGCTTCGCCCAGACTGGTTTCAGCGCGAAGACACCATCGGATACGTGGCCTACACCGATCTTTTTGCTGGCAATCTAAAAGGGTTAGCTCAAAAGATTGACTATTTGCGCGACCTCAAGGTGAGCTACCTGCACCTCATGCCGATTCTTGAACCTCGCCCAGGCGCCAACGACGGCGGATACGCGGTTATGAACTACCGCGCCTTGCGCCGTGACCTGGGAACGATGCAAGAGCTTCGCTCAATCGCCGACAAACTGCACGAGGCAGGCATCTCGTTGACCCTTGACTTGGTGCTAAACCACGTGGCTCTTGAGCATGAATGGGCTGAAAAAGCCAAAAAAGGTGACCCAAAGTATCGCAATTATTTTTATGTCTACCCTGACCGAACTATGCCAGACCAGTTCGAAAAGACTTTGCCCGAAGTTTTTCCAGATTTTGCCCCTGGCAACTTCACCTGGAGTGAAGAGCTAAGCGGATGGGTTTGGACTACCTTCAACGACTATCAGTGGGACGTCAACTGGTCTAACCCTGACGTCTTCTGCGAATTCGCCGACATTATTGGCAACCTGGCCAACCACGGTGTCGACTGTTTGCGACTCGACGCAATCGCGTTCATTTTCAAGCGCCTTGGAACCAGCTGCCAGAGCGAACCTGAGGTTCACGCAATCACTCAGGCGCTGAGGGCGTTCAGCAGAATTCTTTCGCCTTCTCTTATCTTCAAAGCCGAAGCCATCGTCGGCCCTAACCAAGTTGGGGCTTATTTAGGCGAAGGCAAACACGCCGGAAAAGTGAGTGACCTGGCCTATCACAACAGCCTCATGGTTCAACTGTGGGCGGCATTGGCTTCAAAAGACACCCAGTTCATGAGTTACACAATGAACTTATTCAAAGCGATACCGACAAACACCGCTTGGGGCGCTTACCTGCGATGCCACGATGATATCGGCTGGGCTATTGATGATGGTGACGCCTCGCGCCACGGTTTCAATGGCCACGATCACCGCATGTTCTTGGCCGATTTCTACACCGGCAAGTTTCCAACCTCAAACGCCAGGGGAGTCGACTTTCAGGCCGACCCGCTATCAGGTGAGCGGCGCACTGCTGGCTCAGCCGCAGCATTAGCTGGAATTCAGGCTGCCGTTGAGTCAAATAACCAAGCTCTGCTAGATGAAGCGATCAACCGCTACATTTGCGCTTATTCGGTCATTTTTGGCTTCGGTGGCATTCCACTGCTCTACATGGGCGACGAGATTGCACTGTTCAACGATGAAAGCTATCTGAAAGACCCGAACAAGGCCGATGACAGCCGTTGGATCAACCGACCCACGATGAACTGGGCTGTCGCAGAGGCCGCTGCTGCAGGCCAAAACCCAGAGTCGGTTGCCACTAGAGTGCGAAACCGCATAAACCGACTCATCGAAGTGCGCACCTCGCTACCCTCACTACACGCCGGGGTCGCAACTAAAACTCGCACTGTCGAAGCTCCAGGAGTTTTGCTTTTTGAGCGTGAACACCCGGCCGCAAACATCACGCAGGTTTACAACTTGACCAACGAAAACCGTTGGGTTAGCCGAGCCGAGCTTCATTCACTTGGTGATACCGTTTTTGACCACATCACCGGCAAGAGCTTTGGTCTTGCTGCCGGAATCGAACTTCACCCTTATCAGGTGCTATGGCTCAGCTGAGCTGAATAAATTTACGCAGGAACGCGCAAAGCAAAACCCCGCCTCGAGCTAAGCACTAGGCCTTAGCTTGAAACGGGGTTTTCGTGCTAACTGGCCTAAACCAGAAGCATTGTCAGCTGTCTCAAAGCGAACGTGTCCGAAAGGGGACTTGAACCCCTACCCTCATAAGAGGACTAGCACCTCAAGCTAGCGCGTCTGCCATTCCGCCACCCGGACGAGTGGTGTGCAAACCTTTAGGCTCACAGCAACAATCTAAAAGAATACCACTATAAATACCGAGTGGCTAACTAGCCAACGAGCCAAACAAAGGGTAGTTTGGGGTTATGGCTCAAGACACTCGAATGGCACTGCGACAGTTCATCGCGGCAATTGAAAGGCACTTTGAGTCGGTTGCGACTCGTCGAAGCTCAGAAGACCCTTCGGTGCAAACCGCCTACCTGCAGCTCGAAGACGCGTTTTTGAACTACGAAGAGTTGTTGAGTGAAAACTTTGAAGAGTACCTACCTTTTGAACTAGCCGAAGAAGACAACTAGTGAATCTTTTTGACGCAGTAGTCCTGGGCATTGTTCAGGGGCTCACCGAGTTTTTGCCGATTTCATCGAGTGCACATTTGCAGATCGTGCAAAACCTTTTAGGTTTAGGCCCAACTGCCATCACTAAGCCTGAGCTAACGGCTTTTATTGCAACTATTCAACTTGGCACAGAACTTGCAGTTTTGGTCTTCTTTTGGCGCGACATCGTGCGAATCGGCAAAGCTTGGTTCATATCGATTGGCCACAGTTTTTCAAAGAGCAAACCTGAAAAAATGAGCCGTGACGCAAGTTTGGCGTGGCTAATCATCGTTGGCAGCTTGCCGGTCGTGATTATCGGCTTAGCTTTCAAAGACTTGATTGAAAACCAGTTGAGAAACCTTTGGGTGATTGCTTTTACACTTATCGTTTTTGGCGTGATTCTTGGCATTAGCGACGCCGTTGGCAAAAAGACCAAGTCAATTGAATCGCTGACCCCGAAGCACGGCATTTTGTTTGGCTTGGGTCAGGCTCTTGCAGTGATTCCCGGCGTCTCGCGTTCAGGTGGAACCATCAGCGTCGGCCTGTTGCTTGGCTATTCGCGCGCCGCTGCAGCGCGATATAGCTTTTTGCTGGCGATTCCGGCAGTTCTAGCTAGCGGGCTCTATGAGTTTGCCAAAAGCTACAAAGATCTTTCTCACGGAATGTTGCTAGACACAGCGGTCGCAACAGCAGTTTCGTTCCTAGTAGGTTTCGCTGTTATCGCGGGCTTGTTGCGTTATCTCAACAAAGGGTCGTTTGTGCCATTTGTGATTTGGCGCTTGCTTGCTGGCTTCTTTGTTTTGGCAATGTTGATTTTTGCCGGCTGGCAGGCTTAGTTACTGCTGTCGCCTTCGGGGCCGGTTTCGCCTTCGGGGCCGGTTTCGCCTTCGGGGCCGGTTTCGCCCTCGGTGTCCGTTTCGCTGCTTTTGTCGTTTTGGCGCAGAAACTTTTCAAATTCATTTGCTAAAAAGTCGCCGCTTGCTTGAACCGATTCAGCTTCATCATGCTTTTTTTCGAGCTCGGTAATGTAGCCTGCCATGTCTTCATCAGCCAGCGAAACCTCGTCGATGCCACGTTCCCACGTGAATGCCTGCTCGGCGAGCGCTGTGCGATCAAAACTGACCCCTAGGTGCTTTTCAATCTCTGCGACCAGCGACAGCATGGCCTTAGGTGAGGGTGAGTTGTGAACGTAGTGTGGCACAGAAGCCCACAGCGCGATTGTCGCAATGTTATTGGCCTCGAAAGCTTGGCCCAAAACCGTGAGAATGCCCACCTGACCCTCATAGTGACTGCGTTCGACTCCCAGCTCCTCGCGAACGGTTTCGTTCTGACTGGTAGCGCTAACACCGATTGGGCGTGTGTGAGGCACCTCAGCGAGCATTGCGCCTAAGAAAATCACCGTATCAATTTCGCGATCGGTCACCATTTCGAGCACTTCTTCGGTGAATGCCCGCCAACGTCTCGAGGGTTCAACACCAAGCATCACGCAAATGTTTGAAAATTCCGGATGCTCGCTTCGGCTGGCAGCTGTGGGTGCCAATAACTCGGTGTTTGGCCAACTCAACTGGCGCACTCCCGCCTCGTCAAAGAACACCGAAGGTCGCGCAAACTGAAAATCGTAATAGTCTTCTGGGTCTAAGGCAGCAACCGATTCAACACCGGTAATTTCGGCGATGTACTTGGCTGCACCGCTGGCTGCTTCGGCCGCGTCGTTCCAACCTTCAAAAGCCACGATCAGTGTGCGGCCGCTAAAAATTTGGCTGGTCAAAGGTTCCTCTTTTGCTATGAATCGACGTTAAAACTCTAAGCCACGCAAGACCCGAGCATGGC
>CAIYTL010000090.1 GCA_903929105.1 uncultured Micrococcales bacterium
ATCATGGAGCTGATCTGGTCTGAACCGTCGAAACCGAAGGCTGATGCAGTGGCAAGAGTCTTACCGATTGCGCGCTGGATGCTGGTTGGGTAAAGGCTGTTAGGGAACGTCTTGTGCGGTGACAAGAAGAATCCGCTGTTAGCCCAGCCCGCACGGCCTAGCTTGTCGCTAAGGATGAAGTTCAGAACCTTAGCTACTGCAGGAGTGCTGTGGAATACACCAGCGATGTCGCCAGCACCGAGTACACCGTTTACGCCGCCAGCTGGGGTAGGAACTGGGAAGAAGCCTACGTGGCTGTAGTTGCCAGCCTTGTACTCAGCCTTGATTGCTGAAGGGAAGAAGTCAGTAATGAATGACCCCTGCTTTAGCATGAAGCACTGACCGTTGTTCTTGCCGCTTACGAATAGGCCGGTTGTGGTTGCTTCACCGAAGTTACGTGAAGCGATGCCGGTGCCGCCACCCTGTACGTTGCCAGGGGTTAGAAGCGCTGAGGCAACCTTGTTAGCTGCTCGCTTGACAAGAGTCGAGTTGAAGTGAATCTGACCCTGCCACCACTTGTTGTAGTTAGCTACGCCACCGTACTTAAGAACGTACTCTTCTAGCCAGTCAGTTGCGTACCAACCGGTAGCGCCACCCGACTCGATACCTGCACAGTATGGGTAACCTGAGGCGTCGCTCTTGATCTTTGCAACCAAGGTGGTTAGCTGTGCGTCAGTGGTAGGAACCTTGTAGCCAGCCTTGCGGAAAGCCGCAGGGTTGTACCAAACAAGTGACTTAACGTTTGCACCGATTGGAAGACCGTAGATCTTGCCGCTCTTAACAGCTAGTTTGTCCCAGCCTGGAATAAGGGTCTTCTGAACAGCTGAAAGGTTGAAGCCTGGAATGCTGGCTAGTGGCTTTAGCTTGCTGCTAATGCCTAGCAAACCACCTGGCTGTGGCCATAGAGCGATGTCAGGAGCCTGACCACCGTTCACCTTGACGGTGATGTCGGTGTTGAAGTTAGCTAGACCGGTGTACTTGACGTTAACACCGTTCGAAAGACCCCAAGAGTTAAGTTCGCCTTGGAAGCCGCGAGCCTGGTCGCCGCTGAATGCACCAAAAATGGTGACGGTTGGGGTTGATGCCTCAGCAGCGGCTACGCTGCCGAAACCAAGGGCCGCTACTGCAACTGCTGAAACAGCAGCAACAATACGAATGCGCTTGTTCATACTTCGTTTTCCTTTCCTAAGAACTCCAGCACGGTTGTGCTTTCGTCTAATGTGACTTTAGGTCAAAAAGATGCAATCGCTTGCACAAAATAACCCATCGTTACCAAATCTTTGTAAACGCTTGCAGAAATAAGTCAAAAACGATTGGGGTCGGCGATTTAGCGACCTGACAAATCTGGTCATAATCGACAGCTGTTAGGCTTTTAGCAGACCCTTTGCCCCTATAGCTCAGGGGATAGAGCGCCGCCCTCCGAAGGCGGGTGCGCAGGTTCGATTCCTGCTAGGGGCGCATGTTTGGAATAACTGCACTATCACCTGAAAACCTGTCAGCCCTAGGCCCGATTGCGTTGCTGATTGTCTTTGCGGCAATCTTCGCCGAGACCGGCCTCCTAGTGGGCTTCTTCTTGCCCGGCGACAGCCTGCTGTTCCCGGTCGGGCTCATGGTTGCTAGCCATGCCATCGATTTTCCGATTTGGTTTGTTTGCCTCGTGGTGTCACTCGCCGCATTCGCAGGCGACCAGACCGGTTACTTTATTGGGCGCAAAGCCGGCCCAGCGATCTTCAACAAACCCGACTCGAAGTTCTTTAGTCAAAAGAACGTCTCACGAACCAACTCGTTCTTTGAGCGCTATGGCTCAAGGGCCATCATCTTGGCTCACTTCGTGCCAATCATGCGCACGTTTGTTCCCGTAGCAGCTGGGGTTGGTCAGATGCTTCACCGTCGATTCACCATGTTTAACGTGATTGGTGTAATCGGCTGGGCAACGGGTGTGACGCTGCTGGGCTTCTTCTTGGGCCGAGTGGAATTTGTGTCGAAGCACGTTGAGTATTTCACCCTGGGATTCGTTGTTGTTTCAACGATTCCAATCTTGATCGAAGTGCTCAAAGCCCGCCGCGAAAACCGCTAGCTTGCAGGCCGTTGCCGACAACTAGTTTTGAGCTAAATAGCTTGCCAGTTGCTCAATCGCAAGCGTGCGGTGGCTCATGCTGTTTTTAACTTCGGGCTCAAGTTCGGCAGCCGTGACCTCAAAACCTTCGGGCACGAACACTGGGTCATAGCCAAACCCAGCCTCGCCGCTCTCGGCTTGCGCAACCGAACCAGGCCAAATTCCCGTGAAAGTAATTTCGTCTTCGCCGAACAAACCAACCATCGCAATGGTGCAAACAAATGCGGCGCCACGGTGTTCGGGTCGAACATCTTTGATCTGTTCGAGCAGCAGTCGCCGATTAGCAATGGCATCGCGGGTTCCTGACCAGCGGGCCGAAAAAATACCGGGGGATCCCCCGAGAACCTCAACCGCTATTCCGGAATCGTCAGCGATTGCCGGCAAGCCCGTGTGCTTGTGCGCTGCCCGAGCTTTGATTAATGCGTTCTCGGCATATGTAAGCCCGTCTTCAACAGGTTCAGGGCCGTCGTAACCCACCAATTCAAGCTCAGGTGCAAGCGGTTTCAATATTGCAGCCAATTCGACCACTTTATGTTGATTGTGAGTAGCTAAAACCAGTGTGAGTTTTGACATTTAATTTGCCCTAGCCAGCAATCTGTGCAAGCGCCTCAGCTTGAATTTTGCTCAGCTCGCTGGTGCCTTTCAAAGCCAGATCAAGAAGCAGGTTTAGCTCGTTGCGGTCAAAAGGCACACCTTCGGCCGTGCCCTGAACTTCGACAAACTTGCCTGAGCCGGTAACGACCACATTCATGTCAGTTTCGGCACGAACGTCTTCGGTGTAGGCCAAGTCGAGCATCGGCACTCCGTCGATAATGCCAACCGAAATGGCTGAAATGCTTTCGACGATAGGGTTGGCTTTTTGTGCAATGAACTTTTGAGCTCGCCCCCACTCAATAGCATCGGCGAGCGCAAGATATGCTCCAGTAATTGCGGCAGTGCGAGTGCCTCCATCTGCTTGCAGCACATCACAGTCGATTACGATGGTGTTTTCGCCGAGCGCTCGAACGTCAACCGCAGCGCGAAGTGAACGGCCAATTAGGCGTGAGATTTCGTGGGTGCGGCCACCAATCTTGCCTTTTACTGACTCGCGGTCATTGCGAGTATTCGTTGCTCGCGGCAACATTGAATACTCTGCGGTAACCCAGCCTTCGCCTTTACCGACTTTCCAGCGAGGCACACCGTTGGTGAAGCTGGCAGTGCACAAAACTTTGGTGTTGCCAAAACTGATCAACGCGCTTCCCTCAGCGTGAGCAGCCCAACCTCGTTCAATGGTTACTGGGCGCAGTTCGTCGGCGCTTCTGCCGTCGGCTCTTGTGTTCATGCTGATTCTTTCTTTTAGAGGCTAAATGTGTTCCACAGAGGCAACTTCGGGGCCCAAGAATCGACGCGCCAAGCGTTCGAACTCCCCTGCATTGCCGGTGGCCTGAAAACGATAGGTGGGAGCACTCGCGTCAGTGCGCTCCAGACTATGAGCCACCAGAGTTCGATAAACGTCTTTAGCTGTTTCTTCGGCGCTCGACACCAATGTCACGGTGTCACCCATCACATAGCTGATTGCGCCGGTGAGCAACGGATAATGGGTGCATCCGAGCACAAGTGTGTCAACACCTGCAGCCTTGATCGGCGCAAGATAAGCCTCGGCAGCGGCTAGCAAAGCTGGGCCAGAGGTCTCACCGCGCTCGACGAAGCTAACAAAATCGGGGCAAGCCTGGCTGGTGATTTCTAGGTCAACTGCCGCGGCAAAAGCGTCGTCATAGGCACGTGAGGCCACGGTTGCGCTCGTGCCAATCACGCCGACCTTGTGGTTTCGGGTGGCGGCTACCGCTCGACGAGCAGCCGGCAAAATCACTTCGACCACGGGAATTCCTCGGCCTTCGGTGTAACGTTCACGAGCATCGCGCAAAACTGCGGCTGAAGCCGAGTTGCAAGCAATCACCAATAGTTTGACGCCTTCATCGACCAGGCGATCCATGACATCAAGAGCCAACTCGCGCACCTCAGGAATGCTGCGCGGACCATACGGCGAGTTAGCGGTATCGCCCACATCGCTGATCGACTAATTGGCTAATTGGTAGATGACGCACAGAAACAAACCCAACACGACC
>CAIYTL010000091.1 GCA_903929105.1 uncultured Micrococcales bacterium
ATCGACGCTCTATCGCGCAAGCGAGGCAATGGCGCTCGAAGCTAGCTCTAAAACGCGAAACCGCTCAGACCGAAACAGGTCTGGGCGGTTTTTCTTTTAGCGGCTAATGTCTAGTCATTGCCCGATATTGGGCCAGCTCAAGGCATGCACTGGGTCGCACATTGACTTAACTTAGAGTCAAGAGAAAACGATTCAAACAGTGGGGATTCATGTTGAAAAAGATTGCGGTGGCCGTTATAGCAGTTCTGCTGTTCGGACTGGGGGCGCACCCAGCGGCGGCTGACGGGGGAACCTGGGATTTTTGGCTGAGTGAAGGTGGCCGGGGCAACACGAGTGATTCGCACTTTACTCGCATGGTTCCCCAAAACGGGGGCTTCGGCAGTGACGCAACCTGTTACACGCTGACAACGGGCGACTGCAGTGAGGCAGCCTTGGCCGCGCTTGGTGCAAATGTTTGGGCTCAAATTCAGATGCCACTTTGCCAAAGCGATGTTCAAGATTTTTGCATTGAAGGCGCTCAGATTTATCACAATGGCTCGCAGCCTCAAGATGCAACTTTTGTGGAATCAACTTTCGCAAATAGCCCAAAAATCTATGCAGATGCAGCCCACGGCATTCCTGAGGGTGGCGAACCACTTATTTTCAATTCGTCAACTGAAGTTTCTAACAACGGTTCGCATGACTTTTTAGTTCAGGTGTTCGTGAATTACTCCATCGAAGGCCCTAACTACGTTGCGACCATGCGTGAAGTCAAGATCTCGGCATACCCCGTAATAGCCCTCGGCGGCGGAAACTACTATGTGCAGAAGTTTGACCCTGCAACTCGCGTTGGGCTTTCGATCAGAATGCCAAATGAAGTCGGTGGCTGGTTCAAAGGCCGGCTGGCAGACGTTCACACATCGATAACACCATTTGACGAAACCAACTATCGAATGAAAATCGATGCCCTCAACGTGTCGATTCCCGAACCCAAAGTTCATTTAGACAGCCAGCAATTTGCTGCCTTTCAGACTGCCTCAGGGCACGACATTTACCCTGGCGGCGCGTTCCATGCGAATGAAGGCATGTCGGCTGAGGGTGACGGTGACTTCAAAGACCTTGACCTGATGAAGCCCTTTGCAAATGACACAAATGATTCAGTTGACACCGCTTGGTATTTGTCTTCGTTTGCTAGTGCACTAAAACCTGAATGCCAATCTTCTGGTGTTGGTTTGACGGGTTTGGTTGCGACAAATGCCGCTGTATACACCGGTGCACCACCTCAGCTCGGCGCTCAAGGTTTGAGCTATCAAGTAGGCGGCCTGCACTTTATGCCCGATGGCGTTACAGCCGCCCAAGGCAACTATGACCTTTTGCTGCGCGAAGACGTGGCAAGGTGCATTTATGGGCTTGCTGACACGGGCACTCTGTTTGGCTCCACAACTGTTCAAGACGGCGCATCAGTCAACCCAGCAACTGTAAGCTTCGGCATCGATAGCGGTTATGTTCATTTTTCTGCGACGGGCTTTCACTTTTCTAAGCCAATAATCACCTCAAAGCTTTCAAGCAACGAGATTGTTGCGCTCAAGAATTTTGCTGCTGCTAAGTCAAAGTTTTCAGGCTCGCTTGCCCTTGGCAAGAACATTAAGTTGACTTTGACGGGCCTGCCTAGCTCAACGACTCGAACTATTCAGTGGTACTCAGGAACAAAGAAGATCACTGGCGCAAAGGCGGCAACCTTGAAAGTCGTCAAGACCCTGGTTGGCAAGAAAATCAGTGTCGTGGTCACACTCTCAAAGAACGGTTATGTCACCAAAAAGTTGACGTTGCGCTTCAACTAGGCCCAACATTCCCCAAACTTTGCTTCGCAACGGCTAGCGTTTAAGCATGACTCAAACGCAGAACTCGACAGGCGCCACAAAACTTCGTTGGGGCGTGATGGGCGCTGGTCGCCTGGCGCGTGACGTGGTGCGTGAGTTGCAAAGTCACGGCGTTCACGTGCAGGCCATCGGCGCACGAGACCAACAGCGTGCCGACGCTTTTGCTGCTGAACTTGGTTTGGCATCAGCGCATGCTTCTTATTTTGACCTTGCGAACGACCCTGAGGTTGACGCGGTTTATGTTGTCACAACTAACCAAGCCCACCTAGAGTGCGCCCTATTAGCCGTTGCGGCTGGCAAACACGTGTTGGTCGAAAAACCATTCACGATGGATGCCCGCGAGGCACGCCAAATTGCCGAGGCCGCGCGCGAGGCTGGCGTGTTTTGTATGGAGGCGATGTGGACTCGCTTCTTGCCGATGCATGACGAGATTGCACGCGTTCTTGAGTCGGGCATGATTGGCGAAGCTCAGTACCTGCTTGCCGATCACAGCCAGTTTTTGCCACCCTCAGTTAGCGAACGTTTGTGGAGTCGTGAACTTGGCGGGGGAGCCCTGCTTGACCTTGGTGTTTACCCCATCAACTTTGCGGCGCGCGTTTTTGGCCAGCCCACGGGTGTTGTTGCTCGAGGCACTCTGACAGACCTTAACGCTGGGCCGTTCGGTGACGGTGTTGGCGACGGAGGCGTCGATGCCGAAGTTTCGATCATCTTCGATCACGTTGGCGGTCGTCGCAGCACGCTGCACACCTGCATGACTGCGGCCGGGCCGACCGACGCCACGATTCTGGGCACCAATGGTTCAATCGTCATTGAGGGCCCGTTTTATTTTCAAACCTCGTTTAAGGTTCTAAACCCGCAGCGCGAGGTGCTTTTTAGTTATGAATCGCCTTCGCGCGAA
>CAIYTL010000092.1 GCA_903929105.1 uncultured Micrococcales bacterium
ACTAGAGCGAACTGAACAGCGAGCGTTCTATGCGCCGCGTCAGTCCAGGCTCGTTGGTCAAGATGCTCGGTCACCCCAGAATTTCAATCTCGTGATCGTCGCAAACTTTCGCGACCCTTTAAACGCCGCAGCGGCAATGCTCAAGGTGAACAGCGCGCTAGCTGGCGGGCTAAGCGTTGGGTTGCTGCAGGTGAATAGCGTGTATCCGTTGCACTTATCAAGATCTATTAGCGGTGAAGTTCTAGAGCTCTTGAACTCGGGGGCAGTCGAACTTGTTCAACCGCATTTTGAACTGCAGGTGGGCAAGCTTGAACTGTTAGCGCCAAATGCCTGGTTAAGTTCTTGGGCGGCCGACAGGTTTGCTTGGCGAGTGGCAGAGGTTTGGCCGATAGCGCCAGTTGATGCCAGCGAAAGTTTCTTGCTCAAAGGCAATGACCTTGCCGGTGAGTTAGCTCGCCAAATCAGCCAAGCGTTTGGCTCAGCTGCGCTGGTAGTCGCCAGCTAGTTTGCTCTCACTGTTTCTTGCTGGTGCGGGGCAAGGCGCTTAGCAAGAATCCGGTGCCCCACCAAATGTGCATGGTCGGCAAGACCAACAGCAGCGCAGCCCTCGTGGTTAGGTCGAGTTTGACTCTTGGCCGTTCGGCGGCTGTCACCGCAATCAACGCTACGCAAACCAAATAGGCCGAGAGCGGAGCAAAACCCAGCTGCAACAAAGTTGCGGCCGAGCTACCTGCCAAGGCGGTTAGCCCCAAGACACCGAGCACGATTCCAACGGCACTAAATAAAACTAAAAGCGGCGGCGCAAAGTAGCGCAGGTTAGCTTTGCCTGGCTTTTGGCGCACGAGCTGCCCGCGCCAATAACCGGTGTCGAAAAATTGTTTGGCCAGACCAGACCAGCTTGAGCGTGGGTGGTATTCAACCTCTAGACGAGGGTCGAACCACACTGTGTGACCGGCTTCGCGCAAACGCAGGTTCAGCTGCCAGTCTTGCCCACGCAAGATTTTTTCGTCAAAGCCGCCGATCTCGAGCAAAACTTTGCGGCGAAAAACTCCAAGATAAACCGAGTCGGCTGGGCCAGCAGCTGCACCAACGTGAAAGGCGCCACCGCCAAGGCCGAACCGGCTCATGTAGGCCCAAGCAACCGCGCTTTGAAAAGGCGCATCGCCCACAGCGCGCATCAATCCACCAACGTTAGCCGCGCCAGTTTCATTCAGAACCTGAACCGCAAGCTCGGCATAGCCAGGTGAAAGTTTGCTGTGGGCGTCAACTCGAATCACAACATCACCGGTAGCTGCAGCGATAGCAACGTTGAGACCGCCCGAAGTGGTGCCAGACAGATTCTTGACGAGCGAAATTTTTTGGCCCTTAGATGCACCTTCGGCTGCAAGAGCCTCGGCAATCGCATTGGTTTTGTCGGCCGACGGGCCGAGAGCCAAAACAACTTCAACCGGGCCGGCGTATTTTTGCTCAAAAATGCTTTCTACGGCGGTGCGAAGGTAACGCTCTTCGTTCAGCACCGGCATGACAAAGCTGATGCTGCGCAAGGCAGTGCTAGTCATCTAGCGGTGCTCCGACGAATGCCGCGTATGCCTCGCAGACTTCGCGAGCGGGGCCATCCATCACAATCAAACCTTTATCGAGCCAGATTGCGCGGTTGCAGGTGTCAAGAATCGACTTCATTGAGTGGCTCACCAAAAAGACTGAACCGGCGCCGGCGGCAAGTTCACGCATGCGAGCTTCGCTGCGTTTGCGAAAGTCGCTGTCGCCAACAGCAAGGGCTTCGTCAATGATCAAAATGTCGTGTTCACGGGCGGCGGCGATTGCAAACTTTAGACGCTCAACCATGCCCGAAGAGTAGGTGCTCATTGGCAGATCGATAAACTCGCGCAACCCCGAAAAGTCGACGATGGCATCAAACTTTGCGGTGACCTCAGCTTTGGTCATGCCAAGGGCCAAACCGCCAAGAATAATATTTTTTTCACCCGATAGTTCGCGAATCATTGCGGCGCCAACGCCCAAAAACGAAGGCCTTGAACTGGCATAAACCGCGCCCGAGTCAATCGGCAACAGCCCCGATATTGCGTTCATTAGAGTGCTCTTGCCTGAACCGTTGGTGC
>CAIYTL010000093.1 GCA_903929105.1 uncultured Micrococcales bacterium
ATCGAGCGACCCTATCGAACGGTCTGGCTGCCGAGATTGGCTTCAGCGACGTCATCGTCAAGGTTTTGCGGCCAGGCATCGAAGAAATTGTTGAGGTCGACCTGCGAGCGCTGCGCAAAATCGGCCGGTGGGTGTCGCGCGTCAAGCTGGTGTCGCGCCGCACCGATGCCCCTGCGCTGGTTGAAGAGTTTGCCAAAACAACTCTTGAAGAAATCGACTATTTCAAAGAGACAGAAAACCTTGAGCGATTTGCTGCCGACTTCTCTGGCGATGCCAGAGTATCGACCCCGAGAGTGGTTTGGGAGCGCAGCGCCCGCAGAGTGCTAACCCTTAGTGACGTAACCGCGATAAAGATTTCAGATGTCGACAGCCTCGTGGCCGCTGGCATCGACCCAAACGCGGTTGCTGCTGAACTTGCGCGCATAACGTTTGAACAGTTTTTTGTCACCGGGTTTTTTCACGCAGACCCACACCCGGGAAACATCTTTGTTACCCCGGCACCCGCTGGCAGCGACGTTGATTTCGCGCTGACCTTTATTGACTTTGGCATGATGGGCGAGATGAGCCCTGAACTTCGCGCCAACCTGCAGCGGTTCATTTTTGCGGTAGCAGCGCGTGATGCTCGAGGTTGGGTTGCGGCGTGCGAACGTCTTGGCGTGCTGTTGCCTTCGGCCGACACCGTTGTGCTTGAGCGTGCCATCGGCGAGCTATTTGATCGTTTTGGCGGCGTTGGAGTATCAGAACTGGTGCAGATTGATCCGAGCGAGTTTCGCGATTTTGCGATCAAGTTCAACGAGATTCTGCGAACGCTGCCGTTTCAGCTGCCCAACAACTTTTTGTTTTTGCTGCGCGCCATCTCGCTAATCTCGGGGGTTACGAGCTCGCTCAACCGTGAGTTCAACATGTGGGATGCCGTCGACCCGTTCGCACGCACCCTCTTGAACGGTGGCGGTGCTAGCACCTTCAAACGTTTAGGCAAAGACACACTTTCAACGCTGAGCACTTTGGCACGCCTGCCTGGGCGTCTCGACACATTGGCGACTCGCGCCGAACGCGGTGAACTTGTGATGCGAAACCCCGAGCTCGAACAACGAGTTCGTTCGCTCGACTCGAGTGTGCGCAGGGGAACATCCGCCGTTATTTTTGTGGGTTTGCTTATTGGTGGAGTGATTTTGAACGCAACCAACCCAACTTTGAGCACTGTAATGCTTTCGATGTCTGTTTTGCCGCTGATTCACGCCCTGGGCATCGGGCGACTCAACCGCTAGCCGATCAGCTAGAAACCTAGTTTGAAACTGCCCATTTGCTGGGCCATTTCGGGTGCCATGGCCATAGTACCTTCGGTTTGCATCGAGAAAAGGAACTTAATCCCATCGGAATATATCAATGTACGCAAGTCATTGGTTGACGTGGTAGTATCGTACTTGTCATCCAAACCGGTAAGCGCAAACGTATAATGGGTATCGCCAATTGTAACACCACCGGCGTTGTTGGCATCTTCAAACGCCAATTCAAGTCCATGCACCATAGCCAAGCCCCAGGGAGCCGCTCCGCCGGTTTGCGGCGAAACCAAGCCGATTTGGAGAGTTGCCTCTTTTAACGGAGTCGTAGTTGAAGTCGTAGAAGTCGAGGATGATTTCGCACTACAACCCACAAGCGACCCG
>CAIYTL010000094.1 GCA_903929105.1 uncultured Micrococcales bacterium
CCGCAGCCCCAACTTTAGGAGTAAATCACTATGGCAAGAGTAAAAAACGCGGTCAACTCGCTCAAGAAGCGCCGCACCGTTCTCGAGCGCGCCAAGGGCTACCGTGGCCAGCGCTCACGTCTTTACCGCATTGCAAAGCAGCAGTTGCTGCACTCACTTGTTTATGCATACAACGACCGTCGTGCCCGCAAGGGTGACTTTCGTCGCCTGTGGATTCAGCGCATCAACGCTGCGTCACGCGCTAACGGCCTAACCTACAACCGTTTCATTCAGGGCCTAAACCTTGCAGGCATCACGGTTGACCGTCGCATGCTAGCTGACCTAGCCGTTCACGAGCCTGCTGTTTTCACCAGCCTCGTTAACAGCGCAAAGGCAGCATTGCCAGCAGACACCTCAGCGCCAAAGGTTAAATAACCAAAGTGCTGATCGACGCCAAAGCCGCTAAGGTTCGTGGGGTCGCCAAGTTAGCTAAGAAAGACGCCCGGTCAACGACCGGGCTCTTTCTGCTTGAGGGCCTTCAAGGCCTAAAAGAAGTGCTTGACCGCCCGAAGCTTGTCGAAGAACTTTATGCCACCGAAGAGTGCGTAGCTAAAAACGCTGAGCTGTTTGAGCGCGCCAAAAATTCGCGCATTGAAGTTCAGCTGGTGAGCGAGCCGGTGCTCAAGGCGCTGTGTGACACAACGACACCGCAGGGTGTTGTCGCTGTGGTTCGTCAGGTGCACGTGAGTGTGGCTGACATTTTGGCGACCGCACCAAAACTCATTGCTGTTTTGAGTCAGATTCGTGACCCGGGCAATGCGGGCACGGTTCTTCGTGCGGCCGATGCCGCCGGTGCCGACGCCGTTATTTTCACCACCAATAGTGTCGATGCCTACAATCCAAAAGTTGTTCGCTCAACCACGGGCAGTCTGTTTCACTTGCCTTTTGCGATTGATGCTGACCCTGCCGAGACTGTTGCGGCCATTAAAGCCGCCGGCCTTCAGGTTTTTGCTGCCACTGCCCAGGGCGATTTGATTCCCGAAATGGCTGCCGAAGATCTTGCAAAACCAACCGCATGGATGTTCGGTAACGAGGCTTGGGGTTTCGACGCCGAGACTCTTGCTTTGGCTGACCGTGAGGTTGCTGTGCCGATCTATGGCGCGGCAGAATCGTTGAACTTGGCTACCGCAGCGAGCATTTGCTTGTATGCCTCGGCTTTTGCTCAAAACCGCTAAACAGCTCGCCTAGCCCAAGAGTTAGCTAGCTCTGGGTAAACTGAAAGCCTATGTCTGACATGAATCCAATCTCTTCAGAGGCCGTCGAAGCAGCGGTGTCACATGCCCTTGACCTCATTGGCAAAGCCGTTGACCTTGCCGAGCTCAAAGCTAACCGTGGTGCCGCTATCGGTGATGGTTCGCCGATCTCAGCGTTGAACGCTCAAATGGGCAAAATTGCCCCCGAATTCAAGGCCGAAGCTGGCAAGCTCGTTGGTCAAGCTCGCGCTTCGTTGAGCGCCGCCTATGCCGCCCGCGAAGCTGAACTTCACACTGCCGAAGAGGCAGCAAAACTCGCTGCCGAAACTGTTGATGTGACCGCCGCGCCGCAGTTGCGCCCGCTTGGAGCAAGGCATCCGCTTTCGCTTTTGCAAGACACCATCGCCGACATTTTTGTGGGTATGGGTTGGCAGGTTGCTGAAGGCCCAGAGATTGAAAACGAATGGTTCAACTTTGACGCTTTGAACTTTGACGCCGACCACCCGGCTCGCGCCATGCAAGATACTTTCTTTGTTGACCCGGTTGATTCGCACCTGGTTCTTAGAACCCACACTTCACCGGTGCAGGTTCGCTCGATGCTTGAGCGTGAACTGCCGCTTTATGTGCTTTGCCCTGGCCGCGTTTTTCGCACCGACGAGCTCGATGCAACTCACACTCCGGTTTTTCACCAGGTTGAGGGTCTTGCCATTGACAAGGGTTTGAACATGGCAGACCTTCGTGGCACGTTGGAGCATTTTGCCCGCGAAATGTTTGGCCCTGAGGCGCAGATTCGCCTTCGCCCATCGTTTTTTCCGTTCACAGAACCTTCGGCTGAGCTTGACGTTTGGCACCCTGGTGCCAAGGGTGGCGCACGCTGGGTTGAGTGGGGTGGTTGCGGCATGGTCAACCCGAACGTGCTCAAAGCTGCGGGTATCGACCCTGAGGTTTACACCGGTTTCGCTTTTGGCATGGGCATTGAGCGCACTCTGATGTTCCGCAACGATGTGCGTGACATGCACGACATGGTTGAAGCCGATGTTCGTTTTAGTCAGCAGTTTGGAGCAACCCTCTAATGCGCATTCCACTTTCTTGGTTGGCTGAGTACACCGACCTACCAGCTGGGGCAACCCCCGACGATGTTATGGCGGCTTTGGTCAAAGTTGGCCTCGAAGAAGAAGGCTCGCACAGCTTTGGTGTGACTGGCCCGCTAGTTGTTGGTGAGGTTCTTGAGTTTGTTGAAGAACCTCAGTCAAATGGCAAAACTATTCGTTGGTGTCAGGTGCGCGTTGCTGGGCAAGGCCTTAAGGCGGCGGATGGCGGCGAAGACGTTCGAGGCATCGTGTGTGGCGCTAGCAACTTTGTGGTTGGCGACAAAGTGGTGGTTTGCCTCCCGGGTGCAGTTTTGCCTGGTGATTTCAAGATTGCTGCACGCAGCACCTACGGTCACATCAGCGACGGCATGTTGGCTTCGGGCCGCGAACTGGGAATCAGTGATGACCACGATGGAATCATCCGTTTGCAAAAATTGGGCCTTGACCCAAAGGTGGGCACTGATGCGCTTGAGCTTTTGAAGCTTGATGAGGTGGCCGCTGAGGTTAACGTAACCCCTGACCGCGGTTATTGCCTTTCGATTCGCGGCATTGCACGCGAATATTCGCACGCCACCGGCGCGGTGTTCAACGACCCGATCGGCAACGTTGAGCCAGTTTCGAACGAGGGCTTTGACCTCAAGATCGACGACAAGTTTCCGATTCGCGAGCGCAACGGTGTGAATCGCTTTGTGCTTCGCACGGTGCGCAACATCGATGCGAGTCGACCAACTCCGCCGTGGATGGTCTCTAGGTTGAAGATGGCCGGCATGCGTTCGATTTCGCTGGTTGTTGACATTACTAACTATGTGATGCTCGAGGTTGGCCAGCCACTGCATGCCTATGACCTTGACAAATTGCAGGGTGGAATGGTGGTTCGCCGTGCTCTGCCTAAAGAGACTTTGAAAACGCTAGATGGTCAGATTCGCAACCTGAGTCATGAAGACCTTTTGATTGCTGACGCTTCTGGTGCCATCGGCATTGCTGGTGTCATGGGTGGCGAAAGCACTGAGGTTTCTTTGA
>CAIYTL010000095.1 GCA_903929105.1 uncultured Micrococcales bacterium
ACACTTATAGCTGGTCTATTTGATTTTTAGAATCTTGGCGGTTGCTTTGAGACTGGCCGCGGCCTTCTTGGCATCTGCCGACAGGGTTGTGCCCAAGCTTGGAACAATTTTGCGCAGTTGAGCCTCGAAAGACGAAGCTTCATCTGCGAAAGCACGATTCAGAATTTTAATCATGATGTCGGTTCCGGTTGAGGCTCCGGGAGAAGCTCCTAGAAGCCCCGACAAAGTGCCGTCGGCTGACATCACTACTTCGGTTCCGAACTGCAACACGCCACCCTTGGCGGCGTCTTTCTTAATCACTTGAGCTCTCTGCCCCGCAATGATTTCATCCCAGTCTCGTGGGTCTGCAGTGGGCACGAAGTCAAGCAACGACTCAAACTTCTTGCGCTTCGATTTGATCACCTCGGTGACAAGGTATTTAACCAGCGGAATGTTGGCAGCGCCGACCGCAAGGTAAGGAACGATGTTAGCAAGGCGAATCGAGAACGGTAGGTCGAGTATCGATCCGTTCTTTAGAAACTTGGGGTTCGCGCCGGCGTAAGGACCAAACAACAGTGATTTTTCGCCGTCGACCACGCGAGTGTCAAGGTGTGGAACTGACATCGGGGGAGCACCAACAGAAGCTTGGCTATAGACCTTAGCTTCGTGCTGTTCAACAAGATCAGGGTTGTAAGTGCGAAGAAAAGAACCTGAAACCGGAAAACTGCCATAACCCTTGGCTTCTGGAATTCCAGAAGACTGAAGCAGCTTGAGCGCCCATCCGCCAGCACCAACAAAGACTTTGTCAGCGGTGACTACGAATGGTGCCGACTGGTTTGCCACTCTAAGCTGCCATGCGTCATCTTTGCGCTTCAACGACTTAACTTCGTGACCAACTGCGAGGTCAACTCCTTGACTGGCAAGCCACGCAAAAAGCTGGCGCGTAATCGACCCAAAGTCAACGTCGGTTCCGGACTCGATGCGTGTTGCAGCGATTGGTTCGTTGAGGCCACGGCCTTTCATCAGCAGCGGAGCCCATTCAGCGATCGTTTCTGGTGAGTCGCTAAACTCCATGCCCGCGAAGAGTGGCTGATTCTTCAATGCTTCAAAGCGACGCGCCAAATAATCAACGTCTTTAGCGCCCCGAACAAACGTCATATGGGGCACTGAGTGAATGAAAGTGTCTGGATCGCCCAGGATGCCCTGCTGCACCAGGTAGGACCAAAACTGACGTGAAATCTGAAACTGTTCGTTGATCGCTACGGCTTTGTCGGCTGATGGTAATGAACCGTCGGCAGTGTCAGGCATGTAATTCAGCTCACAAAGAGCGGCATGCCCCGTGCCAGCATTGTTCCAAGGGTTAGAGCTTTCTAGAGCCGGGCCCTCAAGGCGTTCATAAACCTGAATACTTAGATCAGGTTTCACAAGTTTAAGTAGTGTTCCGAGAGTGGCTGACATGATGCCGCCACCAACTAATACGACGTCGTAATGCTTTGAAGAAATCACTTTAAAAGTCTAAACGCCGAAACTACTGCTTTTAGCCGATTCGGCCACCAACAAGGGCGCCAATCAGGTAGGTGACACCCATTGTGAGGCCACTAACTAAAACGTTGCGAAGAATTGCTCGGAAAGGGCGAGCTCCGCCAATTTTTGCGCCGACATACCCAGTGATTACGAGAGCAACGAGAGTTGCTGCGATGGTGGCCAGAATCTTTGTTTCTGGAGCAAAACTGGTAATAGCAAGTAGCGGCAAAATGCCACCAGCAGCAAAAGCCACGAGGCTGGCAAGGGCGGCTTGAGTGGGGCTAGAGTGCTCGCCAACTTCGATGCCAAGCTCAGCTTCGGC
>CAIYTL010000096.1 GCA_903929105.1 uncultured Micrococcales bacterium
AACCAGAGGGCGAGGCACGCTTAGTCGCACACCATCTGCAACCGACACCGGAGTCTGCACCTGCACCTTGTCAACGCGCACATCACGAGTGGCTTCATAGGCGAGCAAAGTTACCAGCTCTTCGACCAACTGACGAAATACCGGCGAAGGTGTCTTAGCATCACGCAAGACCGTGAGTTTGTGGGTGATGAGCGGGTGGTCGGCGATGTGAACGTGCATGGGTTAAATCTATGCCCTGCAGTGCCGTCAATAGCTAACCTTTTAACTATGAATCTTCAAGCCCCAGCAGAACGCCATGCGTTTGGCGCTCGCCGAAGCCCAAAAGGCGGTTGAAGCTTCGGCCGATGTACCAGTTGGCGCAGTGCTGCTAGACGCAAATGGCGAGGTGCTAGCGGTTGGCCGCAACGAACGCGAGCTTCACAACGACCCCACGGCCCACGCCGAAATCGTTGCGATTCGCGCGGCAACCCAGGACCGCAATGATTGGCGCCTTGAAGACACCACTCTGGTTGTGACCCTTGAACCCTGCGTGATGTGTGCGGGCGCCATTCTGGCAGCGCGCATCGGTCGCGTTATTTTTGGGGCGTGGGATTCCCCCGCCGGCGCCTCAGGTTCGCTCTATGACTTGCTTCGCGATGCGAGACTGGGCAAGCCGGTTGAGGTTTATGGGGGAGTCTTAGCCGAAGAAGCTAACTTTCAATTGCGAGACTTTTTTGCTCAGCGCAGAATGTCAGGCTCTAAATAAATCACTCGGGTCGCCGGCACAGCAGCCCTCACCGCAGCTTCAGCCAAATCAATCGCCCGCGCAATTTCTGCCGCTGAATCACCCGCATTAACCGCAATCTTTGCGCCGAGCAAGAGCTCATCTGGCCCCAAATAAAGGGTCTTCATGTGAATGATGCTGCTCACACCTGCCGAGTTTTCAAGTGCGGCCCGAATCTTGGCATGATCTTCGGGGGTAGCGCCTTCGCCGATCAGCAGGCTTGAAGTTTCGATGCCCAACACAATCGCCACCAGAACCAGCAAACCACCGATTGCTAATGTTCCAATCGCGTCAAAAATCGAGTTGCCGGTTGCAACCGTTAGACCCACGCCGCCGAAAGCAATAACAAGGCCTGCGAGGGCCGCAATATCTTCGAGCATCACAATCGGCAGTTCAGGTGATTTGGCGTGACGAATGAACTGCGCCAAACTTTGGCTGCCGCGTTGCTCTTTAGCCTCTTTAAGTGCAGTGCGCAGACTAAGGGTTTCTAGCACAATCGAAACGCCAAGAACGGCCAACGGCAACCAAGCTGCCTCTAGTTCGTGCGGCTCATTTAGCTTGCTAACACCTTCATAAATCGAGAAAAGCCCGCCAACACTGAAAAGCACAATCGAAACAATGAACGCATAAATGTAGCGTTGACGACCATAACCAAACGGATGGCTCTCAGACGCCTCACGACGACTGCGCTTGCCGCCCACCAATAACAAAACTTGGTTGCCTGAATCAGCGAAGCTGTGAATGCCCTCAGCAAGCATCGATGCTGAGCCCGAAATGGCGGCCGCAACAAACTTAGTCGCAGCAATGCCAACGTTTGCGATCAGTGCCGCAAAAATAGCTCTAGACGAACCCTCAGTGCTCACGCATACCTCCTATGTAGTAATCTACTTGACGGTGACGTGTCCGAGCGGCCGAAGGTGCAACTCTCGAAAAGTTGTGTGGGTGAAAGCCCACCGTGGGTTCAAATCCCACCGTCACCGCCATCAAATTCTAAAAAGCCAGTGCTGATGCACTGGCTTTTTAGGTTTCGCTCTACCCCATGACATAAACTTGCGCGCATGACCGAATCAGCAGTTACTGCTTATAAATATCGTTGGCTTGTGCTTGTCGTTGTGCTTGTTGCCGAAATCATGGACCTCTTTGACGCAACCATTGTGAACGTAGCCGGGCCAACTTTGGCTGAAAAACTTGGTGCTTCTAACTCTGACTTGCAGTGGGTTATTGGCGGTTATGCGCTCGCCCTTGGCTCTGGCTTGATTTTGGGTGGTCGTTTGGGTGACCGTTTTGGTCGTCGCAATATGTTCCTTTTTGGCCTCGCAGGTTTCACTTTGGCCTCGTTGCTTTGCGCTATGGCGCCGGCAATTGGCGCTCTTATCGTGTTGCGTTTTATTCAGGGCTTCTTGGGCGCGATGTTGTTGCCGCAGGGTTTTGGTTTGATTCGCGAGACTTTTCCTCCGCAAGATTTCGGCAAAGCTTTTGCGGCCTATGGCCCAGCTTTTGGTTTGGGCGGAATCATCGGCCCGGTCATTGGCGGCTTCATTATTCAGGCAAATATCGCGGGCCTGGGTTGGCAAGCAAAACAACGGCGGAAAGCGCTACAGCGATAACAAGTTCAACGAGTGTGAACCCTTGGCTGCGACTATTTAATCGGCCCA
>CAIYTL010000097.1 GCA_903929105.1 uncultured Micrococcales bacterium
CGCCTAGCGGTTTATGCTTAAAGCAATGTGTTTGGCGAAGCCCTTCAACATTCGAAATCTTTTGAAAAGGTGTGAAATTGGCAGCAATTAACCTCGGTATGCCTGGTGCAAAACCTCCCGTAATCGCGCCGCGACGTGTTTCACGCAAAATCATGGTGGGCAAAGTTGCAGTCGGAGGCGATGCCCCAATCAGTGTTCAGTCAATGACCACCACACCAACCACCGACATCAACGGCACACTGCAGCAGATTGCCGAGCTAACAGCCAGCGGTTGCGACATTGTGCGTGTAGCCTGCCCGAGCCAAGACGATGCCGATGTGCTTCACATCATCGCGCGCAAATCGCAGATTCCTGTGATTGCCGACATTCACTTTCAACCGAAATACGTTTTTCAAGCCATCGATGCCGGTTGCGGTGCGGTTCGAGTAAACCCCGGCAACATTCGTCAGTTCGATGACCAAGTTGGCGCAATCGCAAAGGCAGCTAAAGACGCTGGAGTTTCGATTCGTATCGGCGTAAACGCCGGTTCGCTCGACCCACGCCTGTTGCAAAAATATGGCAAGGCAACCCCCGTAGCGCTGGTTGAGTCTGCGGTGTGGGAGGCCAGCCTTTTTGAAGAGCACGACTTTCACGACTTCAAAATCTCGGTAAAACACAATGACCCAGTTGTCATGGTTCGCGCCTATCAGTTGCTCGCCGAACGCGGCGACTGGCCTCTTCACTTAGGAGTAACCGAAGCCGGCCCAGAGTTTCAAGGCACCATCAAGTCATCGGTAGCCTTTGGTGCGCTACTTTCACAGGGCATCGGCGACACCATTCGCGTTTCGCTTTCGGCCCCACCAGCTCAAGAAATCAAAGTTGGCTCGCAGATTCTAGAAAGCCTCAACCTGCGCCCACGCAAGCTCGAAATCGTGAGCTGCCCAAGCTGTGGTCGTGCTCAAGTTGACGTCTATAAACTTGCCAACGATGTGACCGCTGGTCTTGAAAAGCTAACCGTGCCACTGCGCGTGGCCGTCATGGGTTGTGTTGTGAACGGCCCTGGTGAAGCACGCGAAGCTGACCTCGGAGTGGCATCGGGCAATGGCAAGGGCCAGATCTTTGTCAAGGGTGAAGTAATCAAAACTGTGCCCGAAAGCGAAATCGTCGCAACCCTGATTGAAGAGGCAAACCGCATGGCTGCCGAGATGGACGCCAGCAAGCTCGGTTCGCCAACCGTCGAAATCATCAAATAGCTCGCCTAAACTTGTAGGCATGCCAACACGCCTATCAAACCTTTTTCTGCGCACCCTTCGAGAAGACCCAGCTGAAGCTGAAGTCGCCAGCCACAAGCTATTGCTTCGCGCCGGCTACATTCGTCGCGCCGCCCCAGGCATTTACACCTGGTTGCCACTCGGTTTGGCTGTGAAAGCAAAGATTGAGAAAGTCGTGCGCGAAGAAATGGCTAACGCTGGCGCGCAAGAAGTGTTTTTTCCGGCGCTGCTGCCGCGCGAACCATTCGAAGCCACAGGCCGCTGGACCGAATACGGCGACAACCTGTTTCGCCTGCAAGACCGCAAAAAAGCTGACTATTTGCTAGCACCAACTCACGAAGAAATGTTCACCCTGTTGGTGAAAGATTTGTATTCGAGCTACAAAGACTTGCCAGTTGCCTTGTATCAGATTCAAAACAAATACCGTGACGAAGCCCGCCCTCGCGCCGGCCTACTTCGTGGTCGTGAGTTCGTAATGAAAGACGCCTACAGCTTCGACGTAACCGACGAAGGTTTAGACAAGGCATACCAGGCGCAACGCGATGCCTATGAGCGAATCTTTACTCGCCTAGGTGTGAAATACGTAATCGTGCGCGCCGACGCCGGCGCAATGGGTGGTTCGGCTAGCGAAGAGTTTCTATCGCCATCTGCCATTGGCGAAGACACTTTTGTGCGCTCACCGGGTGGCTATGCGGCCAACGTTGAGGCGGTTGCAACCGTGCCGCCAGCATCCGTTGCTATTGAAGGCCAAGCGGCAGCTCACAGGGTGAGCACACCAAAGACCACCGGAATCAAAGCGCTGGTCGCTCTGGCTAACGCCAACAATGATCTGAAGCGCGCCGATGGTCGTGAATGGCAAGCTGGCGACACGCTAAAGCACGTAGTTTTGGCATTGACCAGCCCAACCGGAAAACGCGAACTCGTGGTCGTTGCGGTTCCTGGCGACCGCGAAGTTGAACCAAAACGCGCCGAAGCAGCCTTTTCGCCAAACGAGGTTGAACCTGCGGGTGACGCCGACTTTGCCAAGCACCCTGAACTCATCAAGGGATACATTGGCCCGGTGGCGCTCGCCGCCGATGGCTCGACCATTGCGGTACTAGGCAAGGCATCAACCAGTGGCATTCGTTACCTGGTCGACCCTCGCGTGGTGACAGGTTCGAACTGGATCACTGGCGCAAACGAAGCCGACGCACACTTGTTTAGCGTGGTAGCAGGCCGCGACTTTGAAGCCGACGGCGTGGTTGACCTTGCCGAGGTAAAAGCTGGCGACCAAGCGCCTGACGGTTCGGGTCCGCTAGAGCTTGCTCGCGGCATCGAAATCGGTCACGTGTTCAAGCTTGGCCGCAAATACGCCGAAGCGCTTGAGCTAAAAGTGCTCGACGAAAACGGCAAACTCGTTACCGTCACCATGGGCAGCTATGGAATTGGTGTGACTCGCATTCTTGCGGTTTTGGCCGAAGCCAACCACGACGAAAAAGGCCTGATTTGGCCAGCCGCCGTTTCGCCAGCCGACGTTTACATCGTCGCCGCTGGCAAAGACGACGAGGTTTATGAAGCAGCTGAACAGCTAGCCGCGCAGTTCGAAGCGGCTGGCAAAAGTGTGATCTTAGATGACCGCGCCAAGGTCAGCCCAGGTGTCAAATTTGGCGACGCAGAGCTGATTGGCGTGCCGCAAATCGTCATCGTGGGCAAAGGTTTGGCGACGGGCGAAGTTGATTTGTGGAACCGTGCCAC
Organism: uncultured Micrococcales bacterium; assembly: GCA_903929105.1. Taxonomy (GTDB): domain Bacteria; phylum Actinomycetota; class Actinomycetes; order Actinomycetales; family Microbacteriaceae; genus Rhodoluna. The sequence goes on from CAIYTL010000097.1 coordinate 2,985, forward strand.
AGGCGAACGTCGCCCCGTCAAGCTAGAATCTGCATTAGAAGAACTTAATTAGCCTCGGGAGGCACCAATGGACATCGAATTGGCAGTGCTCAAGGGCGTCGAGCGCGAATACAACATTCCGTTCTCTGAACAAGTTCAGATTATTGAAGAGGCAATTCTTGCCGCTTATCACCGTCACGTTGGCAACCACGATAAAGCTCGTGCTGAACTCAACCGCACCACCGGTCACGTAAACATTTATGTGCCAGAGGTTGACGAAAACGGTGAAGAAACCGGCGAAAAACTTGCAACCCCAGAAAACTTTGGGCGCATCGCAGCTTATTCGGCAAAACAGGTCATCGCTCAGCGCCTTCGCGCAATCAATGATGACAGCCTGCTCGGCGAGTTTCTCGACAAAAAAGATCAGATTGTCACAGGAGTAATTCAGCAAGGCCCTAAGCCGTTTCTGATTTATGTAAACCTGGGCACCATCGAGGCGATTCTGCCCCCTGAAGAGCAGGTGCCCGGCGAAGACTACAGCCACAACAAGCGCATGCGCTTTTTTGTGACCAACGTTGTCAAAGGCACTCGCGGCCCGCAGATCACTGTGTCGCGAAGCCATCCGTCACTGGTTCGCAAGTTGTTCGCCCTTGAGGTTCCTGAAATCGCCAGTGGTGTTGTCGAGATTGTCTCGGTTGCGCGCGAAGCAGGGCACCGCACCAAAATCGCGGTTCGAGCTCACGAAGCTGGAATCAACGCAAAAGGTTCATGCATTGGCGAGCTAGGTCAGCGCGTGCGCGCCGTTCAAGCTGAGTTAAACGAAGAAAAAATCGACATCGTTGACTTCAGCGAAAACCTTCCTGAGTTTGTTGCTCAAGCTCTGTCACCAGCCAAAGTTTCATCTTGCTACATGATCGACGCCGCAAACCGTCAAGTTCGTGCGCTAGTGCCTGATTTTCAGCTCTCGCTAGCCATCGGCAAAGAGGGTCAAAACGTGCGCCTGGCAGCAAAACTGACCGGCGCAAAAATTGACGTTCAGCCTGACAGCATTCTCGAAGGCGAGTAGTTCTAGCCCTAAACAGATAAACGGGTTACAATGGAACCGATTAGAACCTGCGTTGGCTGTCGTCAGCGCGCATCACGATCAGACCTATTGCGCATCGTTGCGTCAACTCAAAAACTTGTTGTTGATTCACGGGGCAGTCTGCCTGGTCGGGCGGCATGGCTGCATGCAAGCACAAAATGCTTGAATCAAGCCATTGAACGCCGAGCTTTCGGTCGGGCACTTCGCAACGACGGTCAGCTAGATGCTTCAGCTCTAACCCAACCGATAGAACAGGCAGAAACGATGTTGGCAACAAAATGAGTATCTCGAAATGAGAACCCAACAGCTTTAATGGCCTGCCCTGACCTGGGGTAGGCCCCTAGATCAGGAGATTAACTTGGCGCTTCCACGCGTTTACGACATTGCTAGCGAACTTGGTATCGATACCAAAGAGGCGCTGGCCAAACTTAAAGAACTTGGCGAATACGTCAAGGCTGGTTCATCAACCATCACCCCGCCGGTAGCTAAAAAGCTTCGCGAGGCTTTTCCTAACGCCAAACCGGCCGAAGCCAAGCCAGCAAAAGCCGCACCTGCGGCCGAGGCACCTGCCGCTGCGGCAGCACCAACTGAAGCGCCAGCGGCGAGCGCTGCTCCGGCGCCTTCAGCACCTGGCAAAGCCTCGCCAGCCAAACCGGCCGCTAAGACTGACTCAACCGAGGCTCCAGCTGCAGCCGCATCAGCCAGTGCACCTGCGGCTCCTGCAGCACCAGCCGCCGCTGCGACTGCTACGCCAGCTGCCACACCTGGTGCTACACCTGGCGCCGCTGCGGGCATTCCTCGCCCGGGCAACAACCCGTTCGCTTCAAGCCAAGGCATGGGCATTCCTCGCCCAGTTTCACGCCCGGGCAATAACCCATTCTCAAGCAACCAGGGCATGGGCCGTGGCCCGCGTCCGGCTGGTGCCGGTGGCGCTCCACGACCTGGTGGCCCGCGTCCTGCTGGTGCCGGTGGTGCTCCGCGTCCGGGTGGCGCTGGCGGTGGCGCTGGTTTCACTCGTCCGGGTGGCGCACCTGGTGCTGGTGGTGGCGCAGGTTTCTCACGCCCAGGCGGCGGTGGCGGCCCAGCGGGCCGTGGCGGCCGTGGCGCTGGCGCAGCCGGCGCGTTTGGCAAGGGCGGCGGTCGTGGCCAGAGCAAAGCTCGCAAGTCGAAGCGCGCGAAACGCGAAGA
>CAIYTL010000098.1 GCA_903929105.1 uncultured Micrococcales bacterium
CGGGGGTGGTGTTTTCGATAGGCGCTTTAGACATTTCGACCATATTTTTCTTCGGCACGCCAAAAATAGATAAAGCCGAGGCTCAGTGAAGCCAGCGCCCAAAGCGCACCCAGGGCCCACTGATAAAGGTCATAGCTATAGCCGGTCACCAGCGAACCGCGAGCGATTGCCAAATAGACGTGAATCGGGTTCGACTCAAGAATTGGATTCAAAATCGGGTGGCCCGCAGCCAGCTTGTCTACAGAAAAGAAAATGCCTGAGCTATAAAAAGCCACTCGAGTAATAAAAGGCACCAGCTGGTTTAGGTCGGCAAAGTGCACTGTTAACCTTGCCGCCACCATTGCCAAGCCAGCACTAAAGCAAGACATCAAAATCAGATCAGGAACGATCAAAAACCAGTTCAAGGTGATTGGTTCGCGAAGAGCTACAAGAGCCACCAGCATCAAGCCTGTGAGCGGCACGATTCGGTAGACGTTCGAGATTACCGCTGATGCTGGCAAGAGCACCCTCGGAAAATTCAGTGACCGCACCAAACTGGCGTTAGCTGTGATCGACTTTGCTCCGTCAGCGAATGAACCGGCAACAAATTGAAATAGCACAATGCCGGTAATCAAATAGGGCAAGAAATTTGCAGGGCGAGTGTTTCCGAGCACCAAACCAAAAATCAAACCATAAACCATGATTTGCAGAGCTGGCACGAGCACCAGCCAGGCCACACCAAGCGAAGACTTTGCTGTGCTTGCCTGCAGGTTGAATCGAGCCAAAGTGTAGGCAAAAGTGCGCCGCTGCCAGCTTTCGCGAATGTATTCGCTAAGCCTCGGCCGCTGGCCAATCTTCTGCAGCTTATTTTTAGCTACCAGCTCGGCAATGCTCAAGGTTTGACCTTAGTTAGCTGCTGCGTGAACGTTGCGACCAAGCGCAATGACACGCCAGCCGGCATTTTGCCAGTCAGCAACCGGCAAAGCGTTGCGACCCTCGATTAGCAAACGGTTCGCAACAACTGCACCAATGTGAGCTGGGTTGAGGTCGCGATATTCACGCCATTCAGTGGCCAAAACCACTGCTTCAGCGCCAGCGGCAGCAGCCAAAAGGTCTTGTTCAGTGTTGAACTCAGGGTGCTGAGCGTTCACGTTGTCAAGAGAAATTGGGTCGTGAATCATCACGTTTGCACCAGCGGCCAAAAGCAACTTGGCTACCGCAATGGCTGGGCTGTCACGCAGGTCGTCGCTGTCTGGCTTGAAAGCCGCGCCAAGCACCAAAACCTTTTTGCCACTCAGGCTGCCAAGCTCGCTCTGGGCGATTTCGACAACACGGTTGCGGCGGCGCAGGTTAACCTGGTCAACATCTTCAAGAAAATCAACAGCTGAGCCGACACCGAGTTGTTCAGCGCGTGCCATGAAAGCACGAATGTCTTTCGGCAAGCAACCGCCACCAAAACCTATGCCGTTGCGCAAGAACTTGTTGCCGATGCGCTCGTCATAACCAATCGCTTCAGCAAGCTTGACTGCATCTGCACCTGAAACCTCGGCGATTTCGGCCATCGCGTTGATGAACGAAATCTTGGTTGCCAAGAATGAGTTGGCGGCCACCTTGACCAGTTCGGCTGTCGGAATATCCGTGACCAAAAATGGTGTGCCGAGGTCGGTGATTGGTTCATAAACTTTGCGAAGAAGTTCTTCGCTGCGCTCATCATTCACACCGATTACGATGCGGTCGGGGCGAAGCGAATCTTCGAGCGCGGTGCCTTCACGCAAGAACTCAGGGTTCCAAGCTAGGTGCGGCACAAAGCCAACTTTGGCGGCCAGCGCCGCGGTTAGTTCAGCTGCGGTGCCCACCGGCACAGTTGACTTGCCGGCAATGACGGCGTCTTCGCGCAGGTATGGCGCTAATGCGTCAATGGCAGCGTGAAGGTATTCGGTGTTGGCCGCATAGCTGCCTGGCAGCTGGGGTGTACCCACGCACAAAAAGTGCATGTCGGCTTCGAAAGACTCTTCGTCGTGGTTTTCTTTGAACTTGATGTTGCCTTTTTCGAGCACCTTTTGCAGTGCCTCTGGCAGGCCTGGTTCGTGAAACGGAATCAAACCGTTTTGAAGATCGCCCAAACGCTTAGGGTTTGGTTCGATGCCGATAACCTCGTGCCCAAGCTCAGCCATCGCGATTGCGTGGGTTGCGCCTAGGTAACCGAGTCCGATAACAGTAATTTTCATGGCCATAAGCCAAAAGTTTACCGCCTGATAGCACTAAACAGCATTACTTAGGTAGCCTTGTGGCATGGCAAGCAATTACAACTATCAGCCACACCCTCACGTTGAAACCCGCAAAACTCGGGGCCCTGCAACCGCTCGCAACGTTCACAAAGGCAAAACCGCTGCTAACAGCAAGGTTTCTAAGTTCAACAACATTTTGGGTTTTCGCATCACTAAATCAATTGGCACCATGTGGGCCGCATACATTTTTTGCGCGCTTTCGTTGGTCAGTTTGCCTTCGGTCATAACCAGCGGCAATGCGGTCACCATTGTTGCTTGGATCGCCCAAACGTTTTTGCAGCTGGTGCTTTTGCCAATCATTATTGTGGGCCAAAACATTCAGGCTGAATCATCAGATGCCCGTGCGATTGCCACCTATGAAGATGCCGGTGCGATTCTTGAGGAGTCTAAAGAGATTCAAAACCACCTCGCCACCCAAGATCAGGCACTTAGCGAATTGATTGACAAAGTTGGTGTGCTCGAGGCCAAACTTCTTGCCGGTCAGAATCAAAAGGCAAAATCTCAGGCTAAAGACTGATGCGTATTTTTATTATGGACTGCTCGGTTGACTACACGGGCCGACTCAGTGCCCACCTGCCTAGGGCCAAGCGACTTTTGATGCAAAAAAATGACGGCAGTGTGCTGATTCACAGTGATTCGGGCAG
>CAIYTL010000099.1 GCA_903929105.1 uncultured Micrococcales bacterium
AATCAAACTGGCCATGGCATATGGCGAGCTGCAGTCCATGCGAATTTTTTCGTCCCAGTCGAGGCTCATAAAACCAAACTGAAAATCAACGTCAGGGTTTACTACCGTCAAGTTCAAGTTGTAGCGCTCGCCGATCAAACCCCAATAATCAACCGATGCGCCGCCCATAGGGTCGGCACCAATCGAAACTTTCGAGTCGGCAATAGCGCGAAGGTTGAGCACCTCACCGAGCTGGCTCACATAGTTTTCGCGAAAATCGAACTTGTTTGCGTTTGGCTTGGCTCGTTTAACTTCGCGCAGACCCGAAGATATGATTTCGTTGGCTCTGGCCGCGACCCAGTTTGTCACATCGCTGTCGGCAGGCCCACCGTGAGGCGGGTTGTATTTGAAACCGCCGTCAGTTGGAGGGTTATGGCTTGGAGTGATGACCAGACCATCGGCTAGGTCATTCGCGTCGGTCGCTTTGCCGGCGTTGTGGTTGATGATTGCTACCGAAACGGCTGGCGTAGGAGTGTATCCGTCGTGACTATCGACCAATGCCACAACACCGTTGCCCGCAAGCACCTCTAGGGCGGTTTGCTCAGCGGGGCCACTCAGAGCGTGAGTGTCTTTGCCCACATAAATTGGGCCGCCAATGCCGGCACCGCGGCGATACTCGACAATGGCCTGAGTGATGGCGGCAATGTGGTCTTCGTTGAATGAGCCATTCAACGCCGTGCCACGGTGGCCACTGGTGCCAAAAACAACTTTTTGCTCAGGGTTAGCCACATTAGGTTTGATGCTGAAATAGTTATCGACAAGTTTTGATACATCAATAAGGTCTGTTGCCTTAGCTTTTTGCCCCGCGCGCACGTTCATATAGCCATTTTGACAGCTAACCTTTATTTATGACAGCAACATTTTCATACTTGGGCCCAGAAGGCACATTCACCGAGTTGGCTCTGGCACAGGTTCCCGAGGCCGCAGGTGCTGTTTGGCGTGCGGTTTCGCAAGTTCAAGATGCTATCGACGACGTTCTTGAAGGTCGTTCAGTGGGTGCCGTCATTCCTGTTGAAAACTCTATTGAAGGCGGCGTATCAGCCACCCTCGACGCACTCGCTGCCGACGCCAAAATTCGTATCGTTGGCGAATATCTGGTCGCTGTGACCTTTAACCTTGTGGTTCGACCTGGCACAAAACTGGCTGACGTTCACACCGTTGCAACCCACCCGGTGGCCTATGCGCAAACTCGAAAGTGGCTTCAAGCTAACCTGCCAGGCCACACCCACCTGCCTTCAACTTCAACCGCAGCAGCGGCTGCCAGCCTGGTTGCAGACCTCGACGGTGCTGGCAAGCCCGGTCAGGCCGACGCCGCCATCGCCGCACCTTCGATCATTCGCCACTACCCGGTCGAAGTGTTAGCCGAGAACATTGGTGAATACGACCACGCTCAAACCCGATTCATTCAGATAGCTCTGCAGGGCGCGCCAGCTGGCAACCTGCCCGCACCTACCGGTGCCGACAAAACATCGGTGATTGTTGAGTTGCCCGAAGACCGCCCGGGCGCTTTGCTTGAGATGCTCGAACAGTTCGCAACCCGCGGCGTCAACCTAACTCGCATCGAATCACGCCCGGTTGGTGACCGCCTTGGCCGTTACCGCTTCAACATTGATGCCGAGGGTCACGTGGCTGATGCGGCCGTGGCCGAAGCACTTAAGGGCCTTCACCGTTTCAGCCCACGCGTAATCTTTTTGGGTTCATACCCACGCGCCGACCGCGAAGCGTCAGTTCACACCGGCAACAACTCAGACAGCGCTTTTGCTTCAGCCGAAGTTTGGTTAGCTGAGCTCGGCCGCAAAAACTAAAACTGCCTCGCCACGCTGGGTGGGTTTATAGCCGCACTCTCAGAGCGCTCGGCAGCACGCTGAACTCAACCGCGGTGACCGTGCCGATCGGGTCACCGTCGAGCTGCATGTTCACCGGCCGCTCAGGCGAAATCACAATTTTTTGACCGCTCATGTTTTCTAAAGTTTTGATATTGGCGGTTGAATCCATCAGGCGACGCCCGGCCGGAATGCGGCGCAGCACCCCGTTTTGCCAAGTCACCCGCGACCAAAAAGCCACCCAGTTCCAAAAGCGCCTTGGCCCAACAGCAGCAATATCTAAAATGCCGTCATCAACCGAGGCATCCGGCATCAACAAAATTCCTCCAGGCAACAGCCCGCAGTTGCCAACAATGAGCGAATGAACTTTTAGAGTGCGAAAAGGCCCGTCGTTGACTGAGACCGACATGCGTTCAAAAAAAGTCGGCAAACTTTTGATGCCGCCATCAATGTACGCAACCCAACCGAAGCGGCGTTTCAACATTTTGTCGGTGTTGGCAAAAATCTTGGCGTCTAAACCAACGCCGGCCATAACTGAAAAGACCTGTGATGAATCGGGCACAGCGTTTTCGTAACTCAGACGAGCAACCCCAAGGTCGATGCGATTCTCAACTCCGAGCAGCGCTCGCCGAGTTGCCAACTGCAAGTTGCTTAGCGGAATGCCAAGGTTTCGGGCCAGCACATTGCCGGTGCCAACGGGCACAATACCCAGCGCTACAGAGTCTGGGTCGACTGGGCTGTCGAAAAGCCCCTGCAACACGTGGCGCACTGTGCCGTCGCCGCCCACGATGATGATTTGCGTGCAACCTTGGCGAATGGCATCTTGAGCTTGACTGTGGCCGGGCAGTTCGTCGGCTGTGGGCAACCAAAGGGTTTCGGCCCAATCTAGGCTCTGCAGGCTCTGGTCGACAATGGCTTCGAGACGCGCACGTTCCACACGGTCGGCGCGATAAATCACGGCGGCCCGTTGAACCGGTGAGGGCTGAATCTGTTCCCCCGAATGTGCCTCGTTGCTCACATGCCTAATCTAACTGAGTTTGTGGGCAGGTTTGTGACACCTAATAGTCATCTGCCTCAGGTAACCTAGAAAGCGTGATTGACCTAAACCTTTTGCGCGAAAACCCTGACGCAATCAAAGCCTCTCAACGAGCCCGACAAGCCGACGAAACCCTCGTCGACCAGGCTGTTGCTGCCGACGCAAAATCTCGCGCCGCCCTGCAGAACTTTGAATCTAAGCGTGCCGAGCAAAATGCTTTCTCAAAACTTGTTGCTGCGGCACCTAAAGATCAAAAAGCCGCACTCGTGGCTCAAGCTCAAGACATGGCTGCCGCCGTGAAGGCCGCCAACGCTGAAGCTGATGCCGCTCAAGCTGAGTTTGACGCAATCTTGTGGCAGATCGAAAACGTAGTAGTGGCAGGCGTGCCAACCGGTGGCGAAGACGACTATGTTGTGCTGCGCGAAGTCGGCCAGCACCCAAGCTTTGATTTTGAAGCCAAAGATCACCAAACACTTGGCGAAGAGTTAGACATCATCGACATCGCCCGCGGCGTGAAAATCTCGGGTTCGCGGTTTTATTTTCTAAAAGGATGGGGTGCGAGACTCGAAATCGCCCTCATGACCATGGCGCTTGACCAAGCTGCCGAGGCCGGTTTCACTGCGTTGATTACACCAACCCTGGTTCGCCCAGAGATCATGGCCGGCACCGGCTTTTTGGGTCAGCACAGCGACGAAATTTATTACCTACCGGCTGATGAACTGTATCTAACCGGCACCAGCGAAGTTGCGCTCGCCGGCTATCACCGCGACGAAATCATCGATTTTGACAAAGGCCCAAAGCGTTATGCCGGCTGGTCAACCTGCTATCGCCGCGAGGCTGGCTCAGCTGGTCGCGACACCACAGGCATTCTGCGCGTGCACCAGTTCAACAAGCTCGAGATGTTTGCCTACATTCACCCTGACGAGGCCGAAGCAGAACACGCACGCCTGTTGGCCTGGCAAGAACAGATGCTTCAAAAGTGCGAACTTCCATATCGCGTGATTGACACAGCCGCGGGTGACCTTGGTTCATCGGCAGCACGCAAGTTCGACGTTGAAGCTTGGGTGCCATCGCAGCAGACCTACCGCGAGCTAACCTCAACTTCGAACTGCACAACTTTTCAGGCACGTCGCCTAAACGTTCGCTATCGCACCGAAACAGGCAAGACCGCCCCGGTCGCAACCCTGAACGGCACCCTGGCAACTACCCGTTGGCTAGTCGCTATCATCGAAAACCACCAGCAGGCCGACGGCTCAGTGCGCATTCCAGCAGCGCTTCGACCGTACCTCGGTGGCCAAGAGTTTATTCGCCCATGACAACTGTTTCGGGTGACGACCGCTGGCTAATCGCCATTGACATCGACGGCACTCTTGTGCACGACGATGGTTATTTGTCGCCCGAAGTTGTTAAAGAAGTGAACCGGGTTCGCGAGCTTGGCCACGAAGTGATTATTGCCACTGGTCGTTCAGCGGCCAACGCGATACCCGTAATCAAGTCGGTAGGCTTTGACACCGGTCGAGGTGTTTGCTCGAACGGGGCAGTCACGATTGAAATCGAAGACGCAGATTCTCGGGGCTATCGCCCAATCGAAGTAATCACTTTTGACCCGAGCGACGTTCTAAAGCAACTGATTTCAACCCTGCCTGACGCCCACTTTGCAGTCGAAGACGCCGACGGGTCATACCGTTTTCACAAACCTTTTCCGACATATGCCCTCGGCGAGCAAAACTTCGAAACCCCGCTAGAAGAGCTGATGAACCACCCGGTGTCAAGAGTTGTGGTGCTTTCACCCGAACACGACGTTGACGAGTTTCTTGGTTTGATCTCGGGTGTTGGCCTGCACTCGGTGACTTATGCCATCGGATACACCGCTTGGCTAGACATCTCACCCAGCGGGGTCACCAAAGCCAGCGCCCTAGAAAAGCAGCGCCTTGAGCTTGGAA
>CAIYTL010000100.1 GCA_903929105.1 uncultured Micrococcales bacterium
ATCACTTGGCTTGGGAGTCTTTTGTGACATCGCATAAGCTTCGTTGCTCGCATTCATAGCGCCTACGGCAAAGATGTCGCAGGCCGCAATGTCGGCAGCTTTTCGCTCACCTGGTTGAATGTAGGTTCCATAAACGACTATGCCGCCAATCGCCAAGATAGCTAAAACTACAAGGGCGCTGATGGTGATGGTCCAGTTCTTATTGCTCATTGAAATAGATTAGCTGAAGCCTTTAGCTAAACGCCTCGGGCTATCTGAAATGGGCGAACCAGGTCGATTTCAACCCGGCTTTCTTGATAGGCCACTTCTAGATAAATGTTTGTGTTCACGCGTGCTACACCGCGGTGATTCATCAAAAAGCTGAACAGGGCTTCGCTCTCGAACTCTGGAATGTAGCCCAGAATCACCGCGCCAACGGCCACGGCAACGGCGTGTGAAGAGTTTGGGTTGGCCGGCTCGGCGATCAGGGCTGATTGAACTTCGACCAGTGAACCGTCGGGCACCTCGGCATAGTGCATTACTTTTTCGAACCCGTGAGCAAAAGCTTTGGTTCCGACGACTTTTTGGCTGTAACTTTCGTCGCCCAAAAGCGCTGGGGCGCTGTCGATTGACTCAACCACGATTGGTGGCACGAGTTCGCCAAAAGGTTTGCCTCGCAGTTCGTTTGCAGTGTAAACCTGGGTTTTGCGTGAATACCACGCAAAAAACTGCAGCACCCCAGCAACCACGAGACCAGCGGCTACGCTCAAAATGGTTGGCAGTTGAAGGTATTCGCCTGCACCCCAAAAAAGGGCGAGCACCACGATGGCGCGCAAAATCGAATAACCCATTGGTCCCTAACTCTTAGACCCAAATTTACTCGCCAAAGCCGACAATCGCCTGAGGGCTGTGCACACAATGCAAAAACTTGATGTTGTGCAAAATCGATCGCCAGCCAAAGGGCATCCCGTTGGAAGCATTCTGCCGCACAGGCGGTTCTATTTAGCGAGCAAATAAGCCAGAATTGAAGCAATGGAACCGCTAAACGAAGAACTAGCCGACGAGGCGTTTGACACCTGGGGCGCTGCGGCCGCCGGGGTCGACCCGCTTTGGGCTTCGTTCACGTCTGAGCCATACACGGGCACCCGCCCACATGTGCCGTTCTATAGATTCTTTTCATACCCCGACATTCTCGACCTGCGCCGCGCGGGCTACGAAGTAGATAGATTCGCACCACTATTCGACAAACTCGAAGACGCGCTCTATAGCCAAGCAGTAGAAATTCACCACCTGCTGCATTTTCATCAAGATAACGCCCAACGCGTTTGGAACCCCCGCCGCTCGCGCGAAATCGAGTTCGAAGTGCGGGCCGCGCTGCACCGCTTTGGTTTGAGCGACCTACCCTCGCTGTTGCGTCGAATGCTAGGCCGCGCATTCAGCGAAGACACCACAAACTACTTGGCGATCGACTTAATCAACGTTTTCTTCTGGGCAGCATTAGGCGAGATTGCTCGCGACTATTCATGGCGCGAACCATCATTGAGCGGGTTCGCCGACTACCTGGCATGGCCGCTCAGACACGTCGGCATTGAGCCTCAACTAAACGCTTAGGTATTTCTTAAACGCAACGGCGTTTCGCGACTAAAAATGTCGCAGGCTGGGTTCACAATAGACACCCGACTCAAAAAAAGAGTCGCGGGGCGGGCATTTTCAAACAAATTATTTCAACTCGAGGTTTTGTCGACCCCGAGAGACGGGCGATATTCATGGATTTTCACGGGCTTTCAGACGAAAAAATCTTCGAACAAGTGGCTGATGCCGAAGCGTCAGTGCGTTTCGACGGCCTCATGCACATGGGCATGAATCGTGACTACGAAAAAATTGATGAAGCCATCAGCTTTTATCAAAGCGCCCTTGAGCTCGCAAAAAGCGAAGACCTGCTTGAACTGCGCCTAGTGGCAGTTCGTTTTTTAGCGAACGCGCTTCGGC
>CAIYTL010000101.1 GCA_903929105.1 uncultured Micrococcales bacterium
GCCAAGGTTGAAGGTTGAAGCCAAACCAGCGGCCAAGAAAATTGCAGCGGCAAGAGCGGCCCAACGGGCACCTTCGCTAAACGCGTCGTCGGCAGCGGTGATAGCCGCTTGGCCGTCAGCAGTGCTGCCGTTTGCCATCAAAATGCCAGGGATTCCCGGAATCGCGCCACCTGAACTGTCGACAACCGAGTTCACAATCTGAGTTTTGGCAGCACCGGTGATGTGAAGGTCGTCAAGACGACTCTCAAGGCTGAGCTGAGTTGCCGAGAACAACACGGTTCCCAAAACTGCGATGCCAAGAGCTGAGCCGATCTGGCGCACGGTGCTCTGTGAGCCAGAACCCTGACCCGAAAGCTCAACCGGCACGTCGACCATGATTACACCGGTTAGCTGAGCGGTTGCAAAACCAATGCCCAAACCATAGAGCAGTAGGCAAGGAGCAACCCAGCCCCAACCAGCGTCGGCGCCAACTGCAACAGCCGTGCCGATAACACCGATGAGCTCAAGCAAAACACCAAGCTGAACAGCTCGAGCCGGGGCCACCTTGCCGCTCATTGCGCCACCAGCGCCTGAAGCCAAGAAAGCACCACCAGCCAACCAAAGCAAAACCAGACCCGACTCAATCGCAGTCAGGTGCTCAACGTTTTGAAACCAAAGTGGCAAAGCAAACAAAATTCCGAACTCACCAAGCGAAATGATTAGCGCAGCAATCGAACCGTTTCTAAACGAAGCAATGCCAAACAGGGTGAGGTCAAGCAAAACCTGCTTCTGAGCTTTGGCACGGGCGCGCTCCCAAAGCACAAATAGCGTGCCGGTGATCAAAGCGGTCGCGAGTGAAATTGGAATCACCGAAAGCCCGTCTTTAGCCCAATCGAAACCAAACAGCGCAAAGTGGTGGTCGGCATCAACCAGCCACCAGCCGTAGGTGCGGCCTTCGATAAGACCGAATACCAAGGTGAGGAACATCACGATTGAAAGCAAGGCACCAACGAAGTCGAGGCCCTTGACTGCCGAAACAACTTTTGACTCAGCAACAAACAAAAGCAAACCAGCAATGATGATCACGCCGATAGGCAGGTTGATGTTGAACGCAAGACGCCAACCGTCTTTGCCAAAGTCAGTTGCTAGCCAGCCACCCAAAACCGGGCCAAGGGCAACCATTCCACCGATTGTTGAACCCCAAATGGCAAACGCAATGCCGCGCTCTTTGCCCTGAAAGTTAGCGTTCACAAGTGAAAGCGTGGTTGGCAAAACCATTGAGCCACCGATGCCCTGAACCACACGGGCCAAAACCATCGAGCTAAAGTCTTGCGAAACACCAGCCCACATCGACGCACCCGTGAAAATCACGATGCCCACAATGAGCAACATTTTGCGGCCGTAACGGTCAGCTACCGAACCCCAAACCAAAAGCAAAGAGGTGAAAACCAAAACATAGCTTTCTTGAACCCACTGAACCTGAGTGGAGTCGAGCTTTAGAGCATCGATAACTTTCGGAAAAATCGTGTTGACGATCGTGCCGTCAATGATTACGAGCGAGATGCCCATCGAAATGAACACAAGGCCAAGCCAACGAAAGCGCTGAGCGCGGGTTAGTGGTGCAGCTGAAATGTTTGACATATAGATGCTTTCTTTTGTTGAAGTTATGCCACTGCAAGTAGCACCGAGGCCACCAAAGCTAAAACGATGCCAACCATTTGCACAGTTGCCACCTTTTCTTTAAGAACCAATCTAGCCAACAGAATTGTTCCCGCAAGGTAAAGCCAGGTTAAGACGCTCGCAATTGTTGGTGTGCCGTTCACCGCGGCAGCTCGAAACAGAAGGGTCTTGGTTTCAGCCTTATCAACAAAAAACCCTCTCGAAGCTTGCGCCTTGAGAGGGTTTGTTTGTGGCTCCGACGGGCGTCGATCCCGTGACCTAACGATTTTCAGTCGTTCGCTCTACCGACTGAGCTACAGAGCCAGATGCGATTTTAAAGTCACACCTTTTCAACAAAAGCCCCTCTTTCGAAGGGCTCTGCTGGCGATCCTGACGGGACTTGAACCCGCGACCTCCGCCGTGACAGGGCGGCGCGCTAACCAACTGCGCTACAGGACCTTACTGTGCTATCTCAACCTCATCGCCATGGTGACCCCAACGGGATTCGAACCCGTGCTGCCGCCGTGAAAGGGCGGTGTCCTAGGCCTCTAAACGATGGGGCCAAATAGCAATGGAGCTAATAAGCACCGAGGGTCAAGAATACTGAGTTCGCTGGCAAATAGCAACCTGACCAGTTTTTTGAAACTTTGCTGAGAATTCGAGCCTTGAAGCCTGTCATTGCAGACAATTTTTGAAGTATCAAGGTTAACTTGAAAGTGGAGCAAACTGTTTGCCCACCAGATTTGAGGATTCACCTTTTGCGCAAAAGATTTTCGGCAGCACTAGCGGGTGCGGTGGCGTTGACGCTAACCGCCAGCATTGCCATTTTTGCGCCATCGTTCGCCGCGCCAAGCTACCCCAGCTGGGCTGACATTCAGGCAGCGAAAGCGAACGAAACTAAAAAGAAGACCATGATTAGCAATCTGCAGGCCACGATTGCCACCCTTGGGGTCGAAGCAGACAAACTTGCAAAAGTTGCGCTCATCAAAGGCGAAGCTTTTAACCAGGCACAAGACGCAGTTGATTTGATGACCCTCAAAGTAAAGTCACTTCAGAGCCAAGCCGATCAAGCTAACCAGCAAGCCGATGCTGCTAAAGCCGAGTTAGGCCAGATCGCGGCTCAAATGTATCGCGATGGTTCAGCCGGCACTTCGCTTGACCTTTTTTTGAATGCCGGCCAAGCCGACAACCTGCTCTATCAGTTGGGCACCCAAGACCAGCTTGCTGGCCAGAGCCAAAGTCTTTATGAGCGAGCAGTGCAACGGCAGCAATATGCCCAGTCGATCACCGACACCCTCAAGGCGGCAAAAGTTCAGCTGGCCGATGAAGCCACCGTGGCGCAGGCTGCGTTTGCCGATGCAAAAGCGGCTGCCAGCGCGGTTCAAGCAAAAGTTGATGCAAACAACGCGCTCAACAAAGTTTTCTATGCGCAGCTTGCGACCCTGCGTAACACCACAGCCACCCTTGAGCAGCAGCGCGCTGACGGTCTGGCCGCCGAGGCCCGCCAAAACGCAGTTAAGACCATGCCGATCGCCCCAGAGCTTTACACGGTGGGCCCGGCTGATCAGGGCAAAGTCGACACCGCGCTAGCTTTCGCTCGTCAGCAACTTGGTGAGCCTTATGTGCTTGGCGGAATGGGCCCTGGAATCTGGGACTGCTCGGGCATTACCAAAGCCTCTTATGCTGCAGCTGGAATCTACATCGGCACTCACTCAGCCACAAACCAGTTCGACACCATGGCTGCCGAGCGACGCTTGGTTCCGCTAAACCAAGCGGTTCAGGGCGACTTGATGTGGTACACCCAGTCGTCGGCATTCAACGGTGACAAATATCACGTGGTGATTTTCTTGGGCGGCGGCATGATGCTTGAAGCACCAAACCCTTCAGCAACAGTTCGAATCGTGCCGCTTCGATACGGCGAACTGTTCCCATACGCGGGCCGGCCCTCAGCTTAAAACAAAACTCCATGCGCCTTTTCAGTGCGCACGGAGTTTTGTGAAACTTTAACCCTGGTAACGAACCTGAGCTTCTTCGATTAGCTTCTCGGCGGCTGCACGGTCAGCCCACTCGCCAACCTTGACCCACTTGCCAGGCTCGAGGTCTTTGTAGTGGCTAAAGAAGTGCAAAAGCTCATCTTTAGTCTGCTGCGGAACATCGTTGATGTCTTGAATGTGAGCCCAACGCTTGTCTTTAGCAGGCACGCAAAGAATCTTCTCGTCGATGCCACCGTCGTCTTCCATAGGCAAAACACCAACCGGGCGAACGCTCACGACAACGCCTGGGTAGACCGGAAACTCGAGAAGCACAAGGGCGTCTAGCGGGTCGCCGTCGCCGCCGAGTGTGTTGTCGAAGTATCCGTAGTCAACTGGGTAAACAAACGGGGTGAACAGCACGCGGTCTAGGTGAACGCGACCGGTTTCGTGGTCAACCTCATATTTGTTGCGGCTGCCTCGGGGAATCTCAATGACGGCGTCAAATGGCACGGGGGCTCCTAAAGTTTTGGGCAAGTGTCTCTCGCCAACCCTTATAGGTTATCGAATTGCGAAGCTAGGCTTTTATTTATGGTGGCCCGACCTCGACTGACTTCTGCGATTGCCGATATTCGGCGTGCGGTTAGAGACTCTTTAGATGCTGCCGCTGCGGCTTCGGGCCGGCCTTTGGCAACTGGCGAACTAATTTTGGTGGCCTGTTCTGGCGGGCCAGACAGTTTGGCTTTGGCCGCTGCCTTGGCCTTTGAGGTGGGTTCGGCACACCGCGATGGTTTGGGGCTGCGCGCCGGCGCTGTGATTGTTGATCATGGGCTTCAAGCAGTTTCAGCTGAGGTAGCTGAGCGCACCGCGGGCGTTTTGCAAGATCTAGGTCTTGAGCCGGTTGAGATTGTCAAAGTAACGGTTGGCGATGCCGGTGGGCCAGAAGCCGCAGCTCGCGATGCCCGTTATGCCGCGCTGCGAGCCTCGGCCGCAAAGTTAGGTGCGCGTTTTGTTTTGCTCGGCCACACGCTAAATGACCAAGCCGAGACCGTGTTGCTGGGTTTGGCTCGCGGCTCTGGGGCTCGCAGTTTGAGTGGCATGGCGGCAATCAGCCCAATTGAGGGTGCCGGCGAGTTTTTGCGACCGCTGCTTGGCATCGGGCGCGAAACAACAGTAGCTTTCTGCGCCGATAGCGGGTTGAGACCATGGAATGACCCGCACAACCTCGACCCTAAGTTCACGCGCGTTCGAGTGCGCCAAAACGTTTTGCCACTGCTAGAAGCCGAGCTCGGCCCAGGGGTGGCTGAGGCCCTTGCCCGCAGTGCCGACCTGCTTCGTGCCGACGCCGATCATCTCGATGATTTGGCCAACGCGCAGTTCAAGCAACTGGCGCTTCTGGGTTCAACCGACCTCGAGTTCGAAATCAAACCCTTGACTGCGCTGGCCGATGCCATTCGCAGCCGAGTGCTCAAGTTGGCGCTTGCGGTTTTTGCCGCCGAAAGCAGTGCCGTGCACATTCGTGCCATCGAAGATTTGCTTGACAACTGGCACGGGCAGAAACCGCTGACCTTGCCAAGGGTTAGAGTAGAACGTGCGGGTGAGAAACTCGTTTTCAAGAGCACAAAAACCATGAAATCTGGAGTCTGCTGAGTGGATGTTTCGAAGGTCGCTGACCAAATTACAAAAGTTTTGGTCACCGAAGAGCAGATCAAAGCCCGGGTTGCCGAAATAGCAGCCGAAATCGACGCGGCATATGCTGGCAAAGAGCTTTTGCTGGTTGGCGTACTAAAAGGCGCCGTCATGTTTATGGCCGACCTTTCACGTGCCATGCAGATTCCTACCCAGGTTGACTGGATGGCCGTTTCTTCTTATGGCTCAGGCACTGTGTCTTCGGGGGTTGTGCGCATTTTGAAAGACCTCGACGCCGACGTTTTGGGTCGTCACGTGCTGATTGTTGAAGACATTGTTGACTCAGGTTTGACGCTTTCTTGGTTGGCCCACAACTTGACCAATCGCGGTGCGGTTTCGGTCAAAGTTGTTGCTTTGTTGCGCAAGCCAGAGGCAGCCAAAGTTGATGTTGACGTTGAGTGGATCGGCTTTGATCTGCCAAACGAGTTTGTCGTGGGCTATGGCCTTGACTTCAACGAGAACTATCGTTCACTAACTTCGGTTGCTGTGCTTTCACCAAAGGTTTACAGCTAAGTTATTCCGTTGGCGAACAGGCTAGGGTTCGCGGCATTACGAGCAGTAACCTTATGGTTAGCCTTCTTGTCTTCTCGAAAGGAATGCGGCCCCGGCCGCGAGCATGAATCTTAAGAAACTTTTTAGTGGTCCGTTCATTTGGATTCTCGTTGCAATCACCGTTGTGATTATTGGCGCGAACCTGCTGAACGTGTCAAAGTACAAGCTTGTCGACACCTCGGTGGGTCTTAGCTACATTCAAAATGGCAACGCCGACATGGTGCACATCTATGATGGCGACCAGCGCGTTGACGTTGACCTCACTGCCGCTAACAAGACTGACGGCCAGTTTGTGCAGTTCTATTACGTTGCCCCACGTGGCCAGCAGGTGGCCAACATCGTGGCTGCTTCCAACATTAAGAACGGATACCGCGACGAGGTTCCTTCAACCCCTTGGTACCTTTCGCTTCTCGGCACTTTGCTGCCGTTTGTCATCATCGGCTTGATTTTCTGGTTCCTAATGGCTGGCGCTCAGGGTGGCAACTCACGTGTGATGAACTTTGGCAAATCTCGCGCCAAATTGGTCAATAAAGACAACCCGAAAGTCACTTTTGCCGATGTTGCGGGTGCCGACGAAGCGATTGAAGAGCTCGAAGAGATCAAAGAGTTTTTGAAAGAACCGCAAAAGTTTCAAGCTGTTGGTGCCAAGATTCCTCGCGGTGTTTTGCTCTATGGCCCTCCGGGCACCGGCAAGACCCTATTGGCTAAAGCGGTTGCTGGTGAAGCTGGCGTTCCTTTCTTCACCATCTCAGGTTCTGACTTTGTTGAAATGTTCGTGGGTGTAGGTGCTTCGCGCGTTCGCGACCTTTTTGAGCAGGCAAAAGCCAGCGCACCCGCAATCATCTTTGTTGACGAAATTGACGCTGTTGGTCGCCACCGCGGCGCCGGCATCGGCGGCGGCAACGACGAGCGCGAGCAAACCCTCAACCAGCTTTTGGTTGAAATGGATGGCTTCGACTCAAAGACCAACGTCATTTTGATCGCGGCCACCAACCGCCCAGACATTCTTGACCCGGCTTTGCTTCGCCCAGGCCGTTTTGACCGCCAGATTGGTGTGGGAGCTCCTGACCTGATCGGTCGCGAACAGATTCTGAAAGTTCACGCTAAGAGCAAGCCGATTGCCCAAGACGTTGACCTTGCGGTCATCGCCCGTCGCACTCCTGGCTTCACCGGTGCTGACCTTGCCAACGTTTTGAACGAGGCTGCACTGCTAACCGCGCGCAATGGCGAAAAGCAGATCACCGCAGCAACCCTTGACGAATCAATCGACCGCGTCATCGGAGGACCGCAAAAGAAGAGCCGCCTGATGCAAGACCGTGAGCGCCTCAACACCGCTTATCACGAAGCAGGTCACGCTTTGGTTGCCGCATCGCTAAACAACAGCGACCCAGTGACCAAAATCACGATTTTGCCTCGTGGCCGCGCTTTGGGCTACACCATGGTTTTGCCGCTAGAAGACCGCTATTCGATTAGCCGCAACCAGTTGCTAGACCAAATCGCCTATGCAATGGGTGGCCGCGTTGCTGAAGAAATCGTTTTTCACGACCCAACCACCGGCGCATCAAACGACTTTGAAAAAGCTACCGGCACCGCACGTCAAATGGTTACCAAATATGGCATGAGCTCGGCTGTTGGCGCTGTTTCGTTTGGCAGTGGCGGCGAAGTCTTTATTGGTCGCGACATGGCTCAAGCTCGTGAATATTCAGAGTCAACTGCCCAGCAGATTGACCTTGAGGTTCGTGCCATCGTTGAAGCCGCTCACAAAGAGGCTTATCAGGCGCTAAACCTGAACCGCGCAATCTTAGATGAGCTAGCCAAGCAGCTCATGGAACGCGAAACTTTGAACCAAGAAGAAATCGCCGAGATCTTCAAGAACGTTAAAAAGTTGCCGCCACGCAAGATTTGGTTGTCAGCCGCTGACCGCCCAGTCAGCAAAAAACCGCCAATCGCGATTCCTGTCAAAGGCTCAAGCGCCTCAAAGCAGGCCGTGATTGACAAAGCCGAAGCAGCTGCCGCAGCGCCGGCCAAAAAGCCTCGCGCACCTCGCAAACCAAAAGCCGAAACCGAAACTAAATAGTCGTGGTTGACGCCGCCCGCATTCAGGCCGCCGTTGTCGAGTTGCTCTCAGCAATCGGTGAAGACCCGACGCGTGCCGAGCTTCAATCAACACCACAAAAAGTGGCCGAAGCTTATGCCGGGTTTTTTAAAGGCGTAGGTCAAGACCCGCTGGCTGTTTTGGCTGAAACTTTTGAAGCCGAGCACAACGAAGTTGTGATTCTCAAAGACATCGAACTTGTATCGATCTGCGAGCACCACCTTTTGCCGTTCACCGGCGTCGCCCACATTGCATATCTGCCAACTGACCGCGTGGTTGGTTTGGGGCGCCTGCCAAGACTCGTCGAAGTGTTGGCGAGCCGACCACAGCTTCAAGAAAACCTCACCGCGCAAATAGCGTCAGCACTCGAGGCTGGCCTGGGCGCGAAAGGTGTAGTGGTGGTTATCGAAGCTCGCCACCACTGCGTGGCTTCGCGCGGCGCCCGCCAACCCGAGGTCAGCACCATCACCATGGCAGCCCGGGGTGTTTATGACCAGCCGGCCGCGCGCGCCGAGGTCATGGCGCTCATCACCAAATAACCGGGTCTGGCAAAACATGACCGGTCAAAACTTTGCCCCGCAAACTTTGCCTCGCCTCATGGGCGTGCTAAACATCACCCCTGACTCGTTTAGCGACGGTGGGCAGTTCAACAAAGTTGACGCCGCGGTGGCTCATGCCCAAAAGCTGATCAGTCAGGGCGCCAGCGTTATCGACGTTGGCGGCGAATCAACCAGGCCTGGTGCCACCCGATTAAGCGCAACCCAAGAGCAGGCCCGAGCGTTGCCCGTAATTCGGGCACTAGCCCATTTGCCCGAAATCGCTTCTGGCTCAGTTGAGCTGAGCATTGACACCATGAATGCGTCAACCGCCAAATTGGCAGTCGAAGCAGGCGCAACTATCGTCAACGATGTTTCAGGTGGCCAAGCCGACGCTCAAATGTTTGCCACCGTCACCGAATTGCTGGCCGGCCGCCCTGCTGCAAGATACGTCTTAGGTCACTGGCACAATTTTGCTGCAGGCGCAGCGGCGGTGCAGCAGACCGGCGACATAGTTGCCTCGGTGACTGGCGAGCTCGCGGCCAGCGTCGCAATGGCAGAAGCTGCAGGCATTAGCCGCGAACAGATAGTTCTTGACCCAGGGCTTGGGTTTGGCAAAGATTCTGCACAAAACAGGCAGCTTGTTGACGGTTTCAACAAGCTTGCAGGTCTAGGGTTGCCGATTTTGATTGGCGCCTCACGCAAGCGATTCATAGCGTTCGAAGTTGCCGAAGCTCTGGGCATTGACATTTCAGAAGTAACCATCGAACAGCGCGACCAAGCAACAGCCGAGCTGAGTGCTGGGCTTTGGGCTAAAGCGCTCGACAACAAAAAACTGCAACAACTTTGGGGTTTTCGCGTGCACAACGTGCAAGCAAACCTTGAGGCATTGCAAGCTTCTGCAGCGTTGCGGTTTGCGCACATCGCAAACGACCTGCAAAGTTAAAACATGCGTCAAAAAATTCAACTCACCGGTCTGCGGGTATTTGCTCACCACGGTGTCTTTGACTTTGAAAAACAAGACGGTCAAGAGTTCGTAATTGA